>DATMRN010000249.1:0-20059 GCA_035566275.1 Solirubrobacterales bacterium
ATCTTAGCATCAAGATGCCTCGGCGATAAGGCCGGTGCGGTCAATCGCGTCTCACCCACCAGGTGCGCATCATGGCTGGCGGGTGGATCCCACGTACAATCACCATGTGCCCTCCCAGCGCCAGATCCAAGTAGGCCCGGTCTCGATCGGGGGAGGGGCCCCGGTGGCGGTCCAGACGATGACCAAGACCGAGACCGCCAACCTCACCGCCACGATGCTCCAGATCCGTAAGGTAGCGGAGGCAGGGGCCGACATCGTAAGGGTGGCCGTGCCCCGCGAGCAGGACGTGGAGGCGCTCAAGACGATCGTGGTGGAGTCCCCAATCCCGGTGATCGCGGACATCCACTTCAACCACACCCTCGCTCTGAAGGCGATCGAGGCGGGGGCCCACTGCGTGAGGCTGAACCCCGGCAACATCGGGGGACCGGAGAAGGTCGCGGAGGTGATCGCGCTGGCCAAGCTCCACGGCACCCCGCTGCGGGTGGGGGTCAACTCGGGCTCGCTGCCCAAGCACCTGCGCCAGCTCGAGTACGAGGACCCCGTGGAGGCCCTCGTGAGCGCCGCGATTGAGACGGTGACCCTGATGGAGCGCCTGGAGTTCACCAACTTCAAGGTTTCGATGAAGTCGACCTCGGTGCCCAACACGATCTCCTCCAATCGCAGGCTCTCAGAGCGAATTCCCTATCCGCTGCATCTCGGGGTCACCGAGGCCGGGACCAAGTGGAGCGGCTCGCTGAAGTCCGCGGTGGGGCTCGGGACGCTGCTGGCCGACGGGATCGGAGACACGATCCGCATCTCGCTCTCCACCTTCCACGCCGAGGAGGAGGTCAAGGTGGCCTGGGAGATCCTCAAGGCCCTGAAGCTGCGCGAGCGCGGCCCGGTGCTGATCGCCTGCCCGACCTGCGGGCGGCTCCAGTTCGACATGGACTCGGTGGTGGCAGAGATCGAGCAGCGGCTGGAAAGCTACGCCGAGCCGGTCGAGGTGGCGGTGCTCGGCTGCGCCGTCAACGGGATCGGCGAGGCCTCCCACGCCGACTTCGGGATCACCGGGGCCAAGGACGAGGGGCTGATCTTCGCCCACGGCAAGCCGTTGCGGAAGGTGCCGCAGGCCAGCCTGGTCGACGCGCTCTTCGAGGAGATCGACAAGTCGCTCGATCGCGGTGAGGTCGAGGTCGACGAGGCGAAGTCGGCCGAGGGGGGCGCCTGGCTGGCGAAGATCGAGGAGGAGAACGCCGGGGAACTTACGCCTGAGAAGATCGCCAAACTGGAGCACGAAGCGGCGCAGAAGGGCGAGTCCGATCGGGTGCTGCTCGACGAGGAGGCTTCTCCGACGGCCGGGCGCCGATTCACCAGGGCCTGAGCGCTCGGCGGGCGGGTCCTGTCGTCGGGGGGCGCCCTCCTTGCCCTGCGCGCTGCTTCGGGCGCCGGGACATTGCGCTTGCAGGGGTGGGGCTTGCCCTCCGCAGCCTCCGGGCGGCGGAGTCCGCCCCCCGACGCCACCCGCCCGAGCAGCGGATAGGTTTCCGGAGTGACTCGACTGACTGAGACGTTGCTGCCTACGCTGAAGGATCCGCCTGCGGATGCGGAGGCGTTGTCTCACAAGTTGATGGTGAGGGCGGGGTTGATTCGGCAGCTGGGAGCGGGGCTGTGGACTTACCTGCCAGCCGGATGGCGGGCGCACCGGAAGGTCGAACAGATCATTCGGGAGGAGATGGAGGGGATCGGCTGCCAGGAGATGTTGATGCCGGTGCTGCAACCGGCTGAGATCTGGGAGACGACTGGGCGTTATGGGATCGAGGAGATGTTCAAGCTCGAGGATCGGAAGGGGTCGCCGCTGGTGCTGGCCATGACCCATGAGGAGTGCATCACTCATCACATCGCTCGGGAGGTTCGGTCTTATCGCGATCTGCCGCTGATGCTCTTCCACATCCAAACGAAGGAGCGTGACGAGCCGCGGCCACGGGCTGGGGTGCTGCGCACCCGCGAGTTCACGATGAAGGACGCCTACTCCTTCGATCGCGACGAGGAGGGGCTGAGGCGCTCCTATGAGCTGCAGACCGAGGCCTACGCGCGCATCCTCGACCGCTGCGGGCTGCGCTGGTACCGGGTCGAGTCCGATGTGGGGATGATGGGCGGGTCGGGCGCGCACGAGTACATGGCCCCCTGCGCCGCCGGAGAGGACGCGGTCGCGCTGGCCCCCGGCTTTGCCGCCAACGTCGAGGTGACCGAGCTGCACGATGGCGACCCCGGCCCCAGCGGCGGCACGGTCGAGGTCGTGCCGGCGATCGAGGTCGGCAACATCTTCAAGCTCGGCACCCGCTACTCGGAGCCGCTCGGCGCGACCTTCCTCGACGAGGAGGGCGACGAGCGCCCGATCGTGATGGGCAGCTACGGGATCGGCCCAGCCCGGATCGTCGCCGCGGCGATCGAGCAGGGCGCCGACGAGCGCGGCATCGTCTGGCCGTGCGCGATCGCCCCCTGGCAGGTCCACCTCGTCTCGCTCGCCAAAGCCGGCGAGCCCGAGCGGGAGGCGGCGGACCGCCTCTACGAGGAGCTGCGCGAGAAGCTGGGAGCCGAGGTGCTCTACGACGACCGCGACGCCGGAGCGGGGGAGAAGCTGACCGACGCCGAGCTGCTCGGCTGCCCGCTGCGCATCGTGGCCGGCCGCCGCGGCCTCGCCAAGGGCGTCGTCGAGGCCGGCGAGCGCGCGACCGGCGCCGAGCACGAGCTGCCCGTGGAGGATGCCGCCGAGCGGGCGCTCGGGATCCTCCAGGGGCTCCATGGCTGACGCCGCTCCGTTCGGGCGCGGCCGCGTGCGCCGCCTCTTCGGGCTCGACCGCTCAGGCCCCCAGCCGCGGCAGACTCGTAAGGGAGCGCCGCTGAACCCCTGGACGATCCCCAACCTGGTCGGCTACGTCCGCCTCGCCGCGATCCCGCTCTTCCTCTACCTCGCCTTCGAATCCGGCGACGGGCGCTCCGCCTCCGCCGCGATCGTCTTCTGGCTGATCGCCGCCAGCGACTACCTCGACGGCTTCCTCGCCCGCGCCACCGGCCAGTACAGCCGCATGGGGGCGCTGCTCGACCCCCTGGTCGACCGCCTGACCATCCTCTCCGGCGCCGTCGTCTGCTGGAACTTCGAGCTGCTTCCGCGCTGGGCGCTCACCCTGCTCGCCCTGCGTGAGCTGGCGACGCTCGGACTCGCCCGGTACGGCCTCCGCCACGGCGTCGACATCGAGGTCAACTGGCCGGGGCGGGTCTCTGTCTTCCCGATCATGGGAGGGATCTTCTTCGCGCTGGTCTTCGCCGGCTGGGGGCCGGCGGCGCTGCTGATCGTCGGGCTCACCCTGGCGATCCTCGCCACGGTCCTCTACGCGCGGACGGGACTGGGCGCCGTGCGCCGCGCCCGCGAGCTGCAAGCCGGGCCCCATTCTCCATAAACCTTCAACCTGCAGTTGAACCTTTGGCCTGGCTCGACTTATAATCGTCGGCAGCGGCCAACGGAGGCAGGCGCCTCCCGATCAAGGAGCGAGCGTGGAGGAGACCTTTCCCGATCTGGGTTCACTCAGCGACAAGGAGCTGAAGGAGCTGATCGACAGCCTGACCGAGGAGGAGAACGACATCTCCTACAAGCGGCGCGTCCTGCACGGGAAGATCGACATCCTCCGTGCCGAGCTCGTCAATCGCCTGCGCCAGAAACGGGAGCGCGGCGACTCGATGATCTCCGGCGACGACGTGCGCCAGCTGACCGAGATCCTCGCCGGCAAGGCGCAGCAGCCCTCGCCGGAGGACGAGCCGGCCGCCTAGCGCCCGGGAGCGACGATGGCCGGCCACTGTCCCGAGTGCGGGTTCGTCAACCCTGAGGGCGCCAACTACTGTCAGAAGTGCGGCGCCTACCTGGGAGGGCCCTCGGAGGGGGGCGACGACCCGACCACGATGACCTACACGGTCGACGACACCGGTGACATGCAGCCGATCGACATCGACGAGGTGGTCGAGCAGGCCGGCGCCGCGCTGGTGATCCGCTCCGGCGGCGGGCGGGCGGGGGAGAGCTTCACCGTGACCGAGGACCGGATCAGCATCGGCCGCAGCCCCGACGCCGGGGTCTTCCTCGACGACGTCACCGTCTCCCGCAACCACGCGCTGCTGGTCCGCCGCCGCGACGGCCTCTACATCGACGACCTCGGCTCGCTCAACGGGACCTACGTCAACCGGCGCCGGATCGAGTCCCACCGGCTCGCCGACGGCGACGAGATCCAGGTCGGCAAGTACAAGCTCAGTTATCTGGAGAAGTAGGGACCGATGGCCGTCTCCGAGAAACAGGTTCGCCCGCCCGACTCGGCCAGCCGGCCGCGCAAGGCGCTGACGATCGGCGCCGTCTGCAAGATCCTCCAGAACGAGTTCGACGACGTCTCGATCTCCAAGATCCGCTACCTCGAGGACCAGAAGCTGCTCACCCCGCGCCGCACCTCCGGCGGCTACCGCCTCTACAGCCAGTCCGACGTCGAACGGCTGCGCACGATCCTGCGCCTGCAGCGCGACGAGTTCCTGCCGCTGCGGGTGATCCGCCAGGAGCTGGCGGCCGGGGGGGACATCGACCTCGGTGGGCCCTCCGACGGCCGGCCCTCCGGCAGCGGGGTGCGGCGCGCGATCCTCGTCAACACCTCCAGCGCCTACCTCAGCCTCGAGGAGGTGGTCGAGGAGACCGGAGCCCGCGAGGAGCTGATCGCCGAGCTGGAGAACTTCGGCATCGTCCAGCCCGAGAGGCGCGACGGCAAGACCGCCTACGACGAGACCGACCGCGAGATCGTCCGCGCCGCCAACGAGCTCTCCCGCTTCGGGGTCGGGGCGCGCAACCTGCGGGTCTTCCGCTCCTCGGCCGACCGCGAGGCCAACCTGCTGGAAGCGCTGCTGGGCTCCTCGCTGCGCTCGCGCAACCCGGAGCGTCGCAAGGAGGCGCTGGAGAGCCTGGAAAGCCTGGCGGCGACCGTCAGCCACCTCAAGCACCTGCTGCTGGTGCGCGACCTGCGCCGGCTGGCGGGCGACTAGGGCGCGAAAGCCGGCGTCTGGCGGTGTCCTCGGTCGCTCGCGTGCAGAGCACGCCACGCTCCCTGCGTCCTTGCCAGACTTTGGCTTTCGCGCCCTAGTCGATGTCAAGAGTTAGCCGTCAACGAACGATTTCCGCGCCTCCGGAGAAGGTATGGGCGCTGGTCTCCGACCCCTACAGCCTGCCCCGCTGGTGGCCGCGCACCGCGCGGGTGGAGAACGTCGAGCGCAAGAGCGGCGGGCGGCGCAGCCAGTGGACGAAGGTGCTGGAGACGGCCGAGGGCCGCGGGGTGCGCGCCGACTTCCGCTGCCTCAGCTCGGCCGAGGGCGAGCGCTACGTCTGGGAGCAGCAGCTCGACGGGACCCCCTTCGCCCGCCACCTGCGCAGCTCCTCGGTGGAGATCGGCCTGCGGGCCACGGGCGAGGGGACCGAGGTCAGCCTCGCCTCCAAACAGGTGCTGCGGGGGATGTCGCGGCTCGGCTCGCCGATGATGCGGCGCGGCCAGGGCGCGATTTTGGAGGAGGCCCTGGACGGGATCGAACGGGCGCTGATCCCGGGAGCGGGATGAGGGTGGAGGGGCCGAGGCGCGACGCCAAGTGGTGGGGGTGGGGCGATCCGGCTCTTGCTCCGGAGCTGGACGCCGAGGCGTTGGCGACGCTGCGCGATCGGGTCGGCGAGCTGAAGCCCTCGCCGCGCAGGGCTGAGCTGGGGGACTTCGAGCTGCCGCCGGCGCAGCCGCTGCCGCCGGCGCTGGTCGAGGCGGTGGGCGCCGATGGCGTCTTCGACTCGACCGAGGATCGCGTCCGCCATGCGACCGGACGGGGATACGTGGACCTGGCGCGACTGCGCAGCGGGCGGCTCGAGGCGGCGCCGGATGCCGTCGTCCTGCCGAGCGACGCCGGCGTGGTACGGCGCGTGCTGGACATCTGCGCAAACGAGGGCATCGCCGTCGTCCCGTTCGGCGGCGGCACCAGCGTGGTCGGCGGAATCGCGCCACTGCGCGGCTCCCACCCGAGGCTGATCAGCCTCGACCTTGCCCGGCTCCGCGAGGTCGAGGTCGACCGCCGCTCGCTGACCGCCTGCCTCGGCGCCGGCCTGCGCGGCCCCGAGGCGGAGGCGGCGCTGGGCGCGCAGGGGGTGACCCTCGGACACTTCCCGCAGTCCTTCGAGTACGCGACGATCGGCGGCTTCGCCGCGACCCGCTCCGCTGGGCAGGCGTCGAGCGGCTACGGGCGTTTCGACGCGCTGGTCAGCTCGGTCCGCCTGCTCGCCCCGACCGGAGAGCTGCGCACCCTGGAGACCCCGCACACCGCCGCCGGCCCCGCCCTGCGGGAGGTCGTGGTCGGCTCTGAGGGCGTGCTCGGCGTCATCCCCGAGGTCACGGTGAGGGTCCGTCCGGCGCCGCGAGTGCGCCGCTACGAGGGGTGGATCGCCGAGAGCTTCGAGGCGGGGGCGGAGATCGTCCGCGCGATGGCCCAGGGGCCGGGCCTTCCCGACGTGATCCGCGTCTCCGACGAGGAGGAGACCGAGGTCTCGCTGGCGCTCTCCGGCCCCCGCGGACTTGCGGGAACCCTGTTCGGGGGCTATCTCGGCCTGCGTCGCAAACGCGGCGGCTGCCTGATGGTGGTCGGGCTGGAGGGCGAGGAGGAGCCGGTGGCTCGCCGCCGCGCGCTCGCGGCGCGAGCGCTGCGGACAGGAGGCGCCGCCTATCTCGGTCAGGCGGTCGGGCGCTCCTGGGAGCATGGCCGCTACCAGGGCCCCTACCTGCGCGACACGCTTATGGACATGGGCGCGATGGTCGAGACCCTGGAGACCGCGCACATCTGGACGCGGCTCGGCGAGCTGCACACGGCGGTCGGGGCGGCGATCCGCGGCTCCCTCGCTGCCCAGGGCACACCGAGCCTCGTCCTCTGCCACCTCTCCCACGCCTACGCCGACGGCGCCTCGCTCTACTTCACCTTCATCTCCCGCGCCCGCGGCGGCGAGGAGGTCGAGCAGTGGCGGGCGGTGAAGCGCGCCGCCTCGGAGGCGATCGTCGCCGCGGGCGGCACCATCACCCACCACCATGCGGTCGGCCGCGACCACGCCCCTTATATGGAGGCGGAGGTGGGGGAGACCGGGCTGGAGGTTCTGCGTGCGGTCAAGGAGAGGCTCGACCCAACCGGGATCATGAACCCCGGAAAGCTCCTCGTTATTTCTTTACCGCGGGGCCGGTGATCTTGCCGCGGAGGATGTCTTCGCCGGTGTAGGCCGGAAGGCGTTTTTCCTTTTTGGCCCTTGCCACCTCGGCTTCGTAGGCGGCGTCGGGGGTGAGAGAGAGGTCGATCTGGTCGAAGGCGCCGCCGGCGACGTAGGCGAGAACCTGGGTCGGAATCGGGAACTGCGCTGCGATCCCGCCGGACTTGCCGACTTTGACGGCGCCGACCCGCAGCACCAGCTTCGGCGAGCGGTAGAGCCAGACCGTGTAGGACTGGCCGCTCGGCGAGGGGTGGAGCCCCTGCGCTTCGACCTGAAGGACGGGAGAGCTCTTGATCCGGCCGAACAGCGCCTTGCCACTGGCGCTGCCGCCATTGACCGGCGAGAGCACGGCCTGGGTGAGGTTCTGGCCGGACGCCGTGGTGTTGGCGCTTGGGGTCGGTGTGGTGGTGGTGGTGGTCGTGGAGCTCGACGACGACCCGCCACCACCGCCGATGACCAAGATCAAGATCAGGATCAGGGCAATCGCGACGACCCCGGCCGCTCCGCCGGCCAGGAGGCGCTGGTCTTTCGGCAAGCGGATCCGCGATCGCGGAGAGGAGGAGGGCTTCGCGGGCGGAGGTGGAGGTGTTACCGACTCGGGAGGGTCGGCAGGAGCCTTCTCGGCAGCAGGCTCTTTCGCCGGAGGAGAGGGTGGGGGCTCCTGGGCCTTCTCCGGCTCGGTCGGCTTCTCAGGCTCGACCGCGGGCGCCTCCGTCGCCTCGGCGACCGGTGCCCGGGACTCGTCGATCTCGGCCAGGGCGTCCTTCACCTTGGCGCGCACTTCGTCGATGCTGAGGCCCATCAGGGCGGCGATGTCCTCGTAGCCCTGCTCGCGCTGCGCGAGCAGCCGGAGCATCGCCCTCTGGTCGTTACTCAATGGCACGGGCCGGGAAGCCTACGCGAGCGGCGGCGCCAGTAGGGTCCGGCCCGCGATGGCAGAGGATCCGCGCGGACTCCATTCTCACTTCGACTCCCTGGTCGGGACCGAGTGGCTCGACGACGATCCCGACCACGCCCGGGTGCGGCTGGAGATGCGCGACGAGCTGCGCCAGCCGGTCGGCCTCCTGCACGGCGGAGTGATGTCGACCCTGGTCGAGAGCGTCTGCTCGCGCGCCACCGCCCTCGCCGTGATGGGCGACGGGATGATGGCGATGGGCCAGTCGATCGGCGTCAGCTTCATCCGCCCGATCACCGAGGGCCATGCCGAAGTCGAGGCCCATGCCCGCCACCGCGGCCGCACCACCTGGGTCTGGGACGCGGAGGTTCGCGACGCCGAGGGCCGCCTCTGCGCACTCGCGCAGATGACGATCGCCGTCCGCCCACTCCCGAGGAGCTAGCCCCCGAATCTGTTCGTGATCGGCAACCGCCGGTCGCGCCCAAACGCCTTCGGCGTGATGCGGATGCCCGGCGCCGCCTGGCGGCGCTTGTACTCGGAGCGGTCGACCATGCGGACCACCTCGTCGACCGCCTCGGCGGGCATCCCGGCGGCGATCATCTCCTCGCGGCCCTCGTCGCGCTCGACGTAGGCCTCGAGGATGCGGTCGAGCAGGTCGTAGGGGGGGAGTGAGTCGCTGTCGAGCTGGTCGGGGCGCAGCTCGGCCGACGGCGCCCGCTCCAGCACCGCGGCGGGGACCAGCTCGCGGCCGCCCCGCTCGTTACGACGGCGGACCAGCTCGTAGACGAGCGTCTTCGGCACGTCCTTGATCACCGCGAAGCCCCCCGCCATGTCGCCGTAGAGGGTCGCGTAGCCGACCGACATCTCGCTCTTGTTGCCGGTCGTCAGCACCAGCCAGCCGTGCTTGTTGGAGAGCGCCATCATCAGGTTGCCTCGGATCCGCGCCTGGATGTTCTCGGCGGCGAGATCGGGCTCGGAGGGGCGGGTCGGATCGCGGGGGAGAGGCTCGTCCCTCGCTCCGCCGCTCGCCCCGGCGAAGGCCCCGGCCAGCGCCGACGCGTATGAGGACATCGGCTCCGCGATCGGGATCTCGACCAACTCGCAGCCGAGGTTCCCGGCGATAGTCCGGGCGTCGGCCTGCGTTTCGGCGCTCGAATGAGGCGAGGGCATCACCACGCAGCTAACCTGCTCCGGGCCGACCGCGTCGACCGCGAGCAGCGCCACCAGGGCGGAGTCGATCCCGCCCGAGAGGGCGACGCCGACGTGGCGGAAGCCGTTCTTGCCGACGTAGTCGCGCAGGCCGAGGACCAGGGCCTCATAGACCTCGTCGAGGTCGGGCAGCGGCTCGGCGAGCGGGCTCCGGGCGGGGGAGGGAACCTCGCAGACCAGCAGCTCCTCCTCGAACTGGGCGGCGCGGGCTATCGGCTCGCCGTCGGGGCCGATCACGAAGCTCTGGCCGTCGAAGACCAGCTCATCCTGGCCGCCGACCAGGTTGCAGAAGGCGAAGTGGGCGCCGTAGGCGCGGGCGCGCTCGACGAACATCTCCTCGCGCTCGCGCCCCTTTCCGCGGTGATACGGCGAGCCCGACGGGTTGGCGATCAGCTTTGCTCCGGCCGTCGCCTCCACCGAGGCCGGCGGCCCCTCGACCCAGCAGTCCTCGCAGATCGTCAGGCCCACCTTCGTCCCGGCCACCTCGACCGTCGCCGGCTCGGTCCCCGGTACGAAGTAGCGCTGCTCGTCGAAGACGGAGTAGTTGGGGAGGCGGTTCTTGCGGTAGACCGACTGCACCTCGCCGCCGGCGAGAACCGCGAGCGAGTTGTGGGCGTGGCGGGAGTCGCCGCCGCCGGTGACCGGCTCGGCGAAGCCGACCAGCGCCGTCAGGCCGCTCACTCCCGCTGCCAGCTCCTCGACCGCGCGGCGGTTGGCCTCGACGAAGTGGCGCTTCAGGTAGAGGTCCTCGGCGGGGTAGCCGGACAGGCACAGCTCCGGGAAGATCGCCAGGTCGGCGCCCTCGGCGTGGGCGCGGCCGATCCACTCGGCGATCTTGGCGGCGTTGCCGTCGATGTCGCCGACGGTCGGGTCGATCTGGGCGAGGGCTACGCGCACCGGCGAAGTATCGCCGCCGCGGCTCCCGGAGCGGCCCGAGGCGACCGGTAGGGTCCTCTCAATGCGAGCACGCCGCCATTTCATCGGTGTCTCGCTGGCATCCTTGCTGCTCCTCGCCGCGGCTCCCGGCCTCGCTTCGGCCGCCCAGAAGCCCTTCATCGCGCCCCTCGCCCGGCCGACCGACCATCGCCCCACCGACAATCCCGGTCCCAACCGCAACACCTACACCGTCCCGGAGGCGCCACTGTCGCCCGCCTGCACCGCCAACTTCTGCGTCCACTGGGTCGCGGTAGGGACCGACGCGCCAAGCCTGGTCGACAGCAACGGCAACGGGATCCCCGACTACGTCGAACGCGTTGAGAAGGTCGCCGAACACGTCTACTCGGTTGAGAACGGCAGGCTGGGCTGGCGCCCCCCGAAGTCCGACGGGAGGGAGGGGGGAGGCAACGGCAAGACCGACATCTACCTGTCGCAGCTCGGGGGGGCGCTGTTCGGCTATGCGGCGCCCGACCGCGGCCAGGCGTCCCCGGGGCACCGGATTCCGCGCCGCCTGCATGGCTACCTGGTCCTCGACAACGACTACTCCCCGTCCGAGTTCCCCGGCACGACGCAGCTCGGCGACCTCGAGGTGACGCTCGCCCACGAGTACAACCACATCCTCCAGTTCGGCTACGACGCCTACCAGGATCCCTGGTTCGCCGAGTCGACGGCGGTCTGGATGGAGGACCAGGTCTACAACGGGATCGACGACTACCTGCGCTACGTGCGCCGCTGGGTCACCCGCTTCGACACGCCGCTGACCGCCAGCTCGATCAAGGAGTACGGCTCGGCCGTCTGGAACCACTGGCTCTCGCACCGCTACGGCCGCTCGATCGTCCGCAGCGCCTGGGCGCGGGCGATCCACACCAAGCCGGGCGGCTTCGCGGTCGCCGCCTATGACTCGGCGATACGCGCCGCCGGCCCTTCCAACTTCAGCCAGGACTTTGCGCGCTTCTCCCGCGACCTCGCCGAGTGGCGGACGGGCCGGGTCTTCCGCGAGGGCCCGCTTTACCCCGACGTCGCCCGCCAGGGGAGCCTGCCCCTGGACGGCAGGCCGCTGCGCCGACTCCTCAACCACACCACCTCCGAGCTGCTGGGAGTCCACGCCGGGGCGGGCCGGGCGGTCGTCGTCCACGCGACGGCGCCCGGCGGGATCGCCTCCGGGCTGGCGCTGGTCGGGCGGATCGGCAGCGAGCGCCACGGGCGAGTCCTCTCCAGCCTGCACTTCGAGCCCGGTGGCGGGAAGATGACCGTGCGGCTCGCCGACCCGGGCCGCTTCAGCCGCATCACCGCGGTGCTGGTCAACGCCGATGCCAGCGCCAGCGGCTTCAGCGCCCGCCGCCTCGACTGGAAATACCTCCGCGACAGCGTCCCGTTCAAGGTCAGCGGCCGCGTCGTCCGCTGAATCGCGCTACCGGGAGGAGCTGGAGCCGGCCTTTGCAGGACGCCCGTTCTCGCCGGCGGGCTTGACTTTCCTGGTCCGCGCCTTCCGCTTCGGGGTGGCGGCGACGATCTCCTCGACCGCCGCCTCGAGGTCGAGGGCGAAGCTGTCGAGGTCGGCCATCGCGTCGTAGTCGCCGGTGAGGCCGAAGTTGACCTGACCGTCGTAGGACATGATCCCGACGCAGAGCGACTGGCGGCGGGCCAGCGGCACCATCGGGAAGATCGACTCCATCTTGCGGCCGAGCACGTAGAGCGGGAACTGCGGCCCCGGCACGTTGGTGACGACGAGGTTGAAGAAGCGCTGGGCCGGCTGCAGGCGGGCCGCCTGGGCGACGATCGTCGGCGGCGCGAAGTCGGTGATCTTGGTCAGGATCTCGGCGCCGACCGCCTGGCCGGAGCCCTTCAGATCGCCCATCGCCGCGGTGAGAAGGCGCAGCCGCTCGACCGGGTCCTCGCACCAGACGGGGAGCGGCGCCATCAGCGCCGAGACCCGGTTGCCGAGCGCGCCGTGGTCCTCTTCGGCGCGGACGCTGACCGGGACCATCGCCCGCATCTCCAGGCCCTCGGTGTCGTGGCCGCGCGCCCGCAGGTAGTTGCCGAGCGCCCCGGCGACGATCGAGAGGATGGCGTCGTTGACGGTGCCGCCATGCTCGTTTTTGACCCGCTTCAGCTCGCCGAGGTCGGTCTGGGCGATCGCGAAGCGGCGGTGGGGGCCGATCTCGACGTTGAAGGGGGTCGACGGCGCCCCCATCCCGGCGCCGATCGCCTTGCTCGTCGCGCCGATCCCGTTGAGGACCTGGCGCGGGCCGCGCAGCGCCGCGCGGACGCCGCGGGCGATCTCCCGTGGGCTGGTCAAGCGCTCGCGCAGGGAATCGCCGAGCAGTTTCAGGTCGGTGGGCTCGGGCCGCGCCACCCAGCGCGGCGCGGCGGTCGGGGGCGCCGCCGGCTCCGGGTCCAAGTCGAAGAGGACAGTGGTGATGTCGACCCCGGAGACCCCGTCGACCAGCGCGTGGTGGCTCTTGCCGACGACCGCGAAGCGCCCGTCGCGCAGGCCCTCGACCAGCCACATCTCCCACAGCGGCTTGGTGCGGTCGAGCTGCTGGGAGAAGATCCGCGCCGCCAGGTTGCGGAGCTGCTCCTCGGAGCCGGGCGCGGGCAGCGCGGTCTGGCGCACGTGGTAGTCGAGGTTGAGGTGGGGGTCGTCGACCCAGACCGGGCGGCCCTGCCCGAAGGGGACGAAGCGCAGCTTCTGACGGAAGCGCGGCACCAGGTGCAGGCGCGAGGCGATGTGGTCCCGGAATTCCCGGTGGCTCGGCACCGGCCCCTCGAAGATGATCGTCGAGGCGACGTGCATGTGCGCCCCCGCTCGCTCCATGTGGAGGAAGGAGGAGTCGAGCCCGCTCAGCCGGTCCTCGCTCACGCGACAATCTTCGCAGACGCTTGCGGAGCGTCAATCGGAGAGGGCGAGCTGGAGCTGGGCCTCCGGGACATCGTCATCCGCCTCGGAGGCAGAGTCGCGCTCGAAGGCGGCAACCCTCACGCCGAGCAGCCGCACCGGCCGCTGCGGGTCGTAGGCCCGCAGCAGGTCGAGGGCGACCGAACCGACCACGGCGGGATCGTTGGTCGGCTGCTCGACCGTGTGGGCACGGGTGACGTTGGTCCAGTCGTCGAGGCGGACCTTGATTCCGATCGTGCGCCCCTCCAGCTCTCGGGACAGCAGGCGGCGACACAGCTCCTCGGCGAGCCCGGCCAGCGAGGCCTCCAGCTCCGCCCGGTCGCGCACGTCGACGTCGAAGGTCGTCTCGGCCGACTGCGACTTCGCCTCGCGGACCACGGTGAGCGGCGTGTCGTCCTCGAAATGGGCACGGCTGAGCAGCCAGCGCCCCATCCGCGGCCCGAAGGCCTCGATCAGCGTCTCCGGGTCCTGAGTGCGCAGCGCCGCCAGGCTGCGAATGCCCATCCCCTGCAGCTTCACCACGGTCTTCGGCCCGATTCCCGGGACCAGGCCGGGCGGGTGCTCCGAGAACCGCTCCAACGCCTCCTCCCGTGAGAGAACGACGAGCCCCGCGGGCTTCCCCAGCTCACTGGTGATCTTCGCCAACAGCCGGTTCTCGGAAATCCCGATCGAGCAGGTCAGCCCGGTCTCCTCCCGGATCCCAGCCGAGATCCGCCGCATGGTCGCCTTCGGCGAGAAGAGCCCGGTCAGATCGACATAAGCCTCGTCGAGCCCGACGACCTCCACTATCTCCGCATTCCGATGCAGAATCCCCATCACCTGCCCGGACGCCTCCCGGTAGGCCGTGAAGTCCGGCCGAAGGTAGACGGCATCCGGCAACCGCCGTCGCGCCACGGCCGCCGGCATAGCCGAATGGATCCCGGCCAACTCCCGAGCCTCATAACTCGCCGTGGTCACCACAGCCCGAGGCCCCGAGCCACAGACCACGACCGGCTTCCCCTTCAGCTCAGGCCGGCGCCGCAACTCAACCGACGCGTAGAACGCGTCCATGTCGAGATGAGCGACGGTCCGGGGATTGAGCACGCACCGATCGTAGGACCGGCGAGGGACGGGACCCGATAGGCGGGACAACGCCGTCCTAGACTTCAGGCCGTGGCTTCTCCCGAGGCGAAGAACCTTGAGGCGATCTCGAAGGCGATCGATCAGCACAACTCGAATTGTCCGTTCCCGGCTGCCGAGGTGCGGATGAATCCGTTCGAGGTCGAGCGGCTGGGGTGGGAGCAGATTCGGGGGTTGCCGGTCGTGCCGGATGGGGAGATCGGGACGGGGCGGTTCCGGATCGTCTGCTCGCGGGAGCTGGACGGCGGTGGGCTCGAGGAGATCGAGGCCGTCGGCCAAGAGCTGGAGACCATCGCGCCGGCCGGTAACTAAACCTGGTTCCAGAAGTCGAGGCCCACGCTCGATAGCCAGCTCTGGGCTTCGATGTTGAGCTGGAACAGCTGGCCGGTCCAGATCAGGACGCCCATTGCTATGAGGATTACGCCGCCGGTGGCGACTATCGCCTGGTAGTGGCGCTTGATCACCGCAAAGGCGGTGGTCATTCGGGAGAAGGCGATCGCCGTGAGTAGAAAGGGGATCGCCAGGCCGGCTGAATAGACGGCGAGGAGGAAGGCGCCGCGGGCAGCTGAGCCGGAGAGGGCGGCCGCGGAGAGGATGGCGCCGAGGGTGGGACCTATGCAAGGGGTCCAGGCGATCGCGAAGGCCGCGCCGGCGACCATAGGTCCACCCTTGCCGGCGCGCTCCAACAGCGCCTCTACGTGCCACTCTCGGTTGAGCCTTGCGATGAAGAGGGAGGCGACGAAGAGGACTCCCATCGCGACGATCAGCGCAGCGGAGATCTTGGTCAGCAGTTCCTTGTTTTCCTGGAGGGTCATGCCAAGGCCGGTCGCGGTGAGGCCGAGCAGGATGAAGATCGCCGAGAAGCTGGCGACGAAGAGGAGGCTGGGGCCGAGGACCCGGCGCCAGCCGGCGTCGTCCAGCTCGGCAGCGGAGACGCCGGTCACGGCTGAGAGGTAGCCGGGGACGAGCGGCAGCACGCAGGGGGAGAGGAAGGAGACGATGCCCGCGGCGAGGGCGGCGAGGATCCCGACTCCGGCGGCTGGGTCGGTGTTGAGCGCGGCGGCGATCACGGCCCTCAGGGTAGCCTGGCGACCCCTTCGCGTTTCTGCCCTGGCCGAACCCGGGGAGGGAGAGGCGACACGATTACACCGCGTGGGGCCTTGGCCCGGTAGATTCCTGGCTACGCAGCCAACCGCCGCCACGCGGGAGACCACAGGAGCCAGATTTGAGCAACCGCACGTTCGTGATCGGGGTCGGGATGACCAAGTTCGAGAAGCCCGGCACCAAGGAGGGCGACTACCCGGACTGGGCCAAGGAGGCGGGGGAGAAGGCGCTCGCCGACGCCGGCATCCCCTACGAGGACGTCGAGCAGGCCTACGCCGGCTACTGCTACGGCGACTCCACCTACGGCCAGCGGGCGCTCTACCAGCTCGGGCTCACCGGGATCCCGGTCGTCAACGTCAACAACAACTGCTCGACCGGCTCCTCGGCGCTGTTCCTGGCCCGCCAGGCGGTCAAGGGCGGCCTCGTCGACTGCGCGCTGGCGCTCGGCTTCGAGAAGATGGAGCCGGGCTCGTTGGGCGTCAAGTACACCGACCGCACCAACGCGCTCGACAAGCACGCGATGCGGATGTTTGAGATCCGCGATCCGGAGCAGTCGCCACCCGCGCCGCAGATGTTCGGCAACGCCGGCCGCGACCACATGGAGAAGTACGGCTCGACCGCCGACCACTACGCCTGGATCGGCTGGAAGAACCACAAGCACTCGGTCAACAACCCCTACGCGCAGTTCCAGGACGAATACACGATCGAGGACATCAAGGCGGCGAAGATGATCCACGACCCGCTGACCAAGCTGCAGTGCTCGCCCACCTCCGACGGCTCCGCCTGCGCGATCGTCGCCTCGGAGCGCTACGTCGACGAGCACGGGCTCTGGGGTCAGGCGGTCGAGATCGTCGGCCAGGCGATGGTCACCGACCTCAGCTCCACCTTCGACGAGGACGCCGACTGCATGAAGATCGTCGGCTCCGACATGTCGAAGGAGGCCGCCCGGATCGCCTACGAGGAGGCCCGGGTGAGCCCCGAGGAGGTCGACGTCTGCGAGCTGCACGACTGCTTCAGCGCCAACGAGCTGATCACCTACGAAGCGCTCGGCTTCGCGGCGGAGGGCGAGGGTCACAAGCTCGTCGACGAGGAGGCCACCACCTACGGCGGCAAGGTCGTCGTCAACCCCTCGGGCGGGCTGATCTCCAAGGGACATCCGCTGGGCGCGACCGGGCTGGCGCAATGCTCGGAGCTGACCTGGCAGCTGCGCGGTCAGGCCGACAAACGGCAGGTGGACGGCGCGAAGGTGGCGCTCCAGCACAACATCGGCCTCGGCGGCGCGGCCGTGGTCACCGTCTACAAGCCGGCGGGCTGAACCCCGCCGTAAAGGAGGAGGGCACGATGGCGAAGGAGCGACGCTCACTGAGCGGCAAGGTCGTGGCGATCACCGGGGGCGCCCGGGGGATCGGCAAGGCGACCGCGGCGGCGCTGGTCCGCAGGGGCTGCCGGGTCGCGATCGGCGACCTCGACCTGGAGCTGGCCGAGGAGACAGCGGCTGCGCTCGGCGGCGGCACCGTCGCGCTGGCGCTCGACGTCACCGACCGCACCTCCTTCACGGCCTTCCTCGACGAGGCCGAGCGCCAGCTCGGCCCGCTCGACGTCATCGTCAACAACGCCGGGATCATGCCGGTGACGCCCTTCGTCGAGGAGGGCGAGGACTCGGTGCGCCGCCAGGTCGACATCAACCTGCACGGCGTGATCACGGGTACCCAACTGGCGATCGAGCGGATGCGCCCACGGGGCCGCGGCCACATCGTCAACATCGCCTCGCAGGCGGGCAAGGGCGGCTTCCCGGGCATCGCCACCTATTCCGCGACCAAGCACGCCGTGGTCGGCCTGAGCGAGGCGGTGCGCGCCGAGCTGCGCGGCAGCGGCGTCGAGATCGCCTGTGTGATGCCGACCGTCGTCAACACCGAGCTGACCGCAGGCGTAGGTCAGCGCTTGATCAAGCCGGTCGAGGCCTCCGATGTCGCCAACGAGATCGTCGATGCGCTCGAAGTGCCGCGCTTCGACGTATGGGTGCCACGAGCCAACGGCGCCCTGTTCAAGGTCATCGCTCTGCTGCCGCGAGGCGCCCGCGAGGCGCTCGGCCGGCTGATGAAGGTCGACAAGCTGATGACCGAGGTCGATCACGGCGCTCGCCGCGCCTACGAGGAGCGCGCCGCCCACAGCGAGTCGGGTCTGGAGGCCGAGGCCCCCGTCGCCCAGCAGCGCGACGCCGCCTGATGGGAGGGGCGCTCAGCCGGCCGTGACGGACGGGCGCAGCCCGTATGCGGCGCCGTCTCCGCCGCCCTCGACGATCACCCTGCACGGTCGTTTGGCGAGGATGTAGCGGGTGGTCGGTCCGAGCAGGCGCTCGTCGCTCGGCGCGTGTTCGGTGCTGACGTAGATCAGGTCCGAGCCCCGCTCCAGCGCCTCCTCGACGATCGCGCGCCCGGGGTTGCGGGTCCGGATCAGATTGACCCGGACCTTGAGCCCGCGCGCGCGGGCCTGCAGGCGGGCCACGTCGAGTGCGCAGCGCGCCTCGTATTCCAGCTCGTCGAAGCCGCCGGCGGGCAGCTCGTGCTCGCGGGGAACTTTGAGCACGTACAGTGCCTCCACGGTCGCGTCCGGGTCGACGACCGCGGCCGCCCGATGCATCGCATCGGCGTCGATGTCGGTGCCGAAGATCGGCACCAGCGCCGATTTGTAGGAGACGTCGAGGAACCCGACCGGGCGCTGCTCCCTCCGCACCTGCCGCCGCTCGCGGGGGTCGATGCCGAGGTGGCGGCGGTAGAGCAGGTAGCCGATCAGCCCGACCGCGATCCAGGCCGTGCCGATGATCCGCGCCTCGGTATGGAGGGCGACGACCGAGACGAACGCCGCCCCGGTGCCGACGGCGCCGATCACCGCGGTCAGTGGGATCTCACTGCCTCGCCAGCGCACGTTCCATGGGGCCCGGTAGGGCCGGTAGCGATCCGGCTCTCGCCTGCGCAGGGCGATGATCGAGAGGTGGGCGATGGTGAAGGAGAGCATCGCGCCGAAGCTGTAGAGGTTGCCGAGGAAGGCGGTGTTGCCCGGCAGCACCAGCAGGACGGCGATCGCCGAGAAGAAGAGGATCGTGAACCACGGGGTGTGGAAGCGAGGGTGGAGCTTCGCGAAGGCGCCTGGGAGCTGGCGGTGCTCCGCCAGCGACCAGGAGAGGCGCGAGATGCCGATCATGCCGGCGTTGGTCGCGATCAGGAGGATCGTCGCCGCCAGCGCGCCGACGTAGTACTGCGCGGCGGTTGCCATGGTTCCGTGCAGGCCGAGGGCGGAGACGATCCCGAGCACCGGATCGTTGCTGAAGGTCGTGCCGAGCGCGGTCGTGTAGTGGCCGGCCGCGTTCTGGGTGACCGGGAGCGCCGAGAGAGCGACGATCGAGATCCCGGCGTAGATCCCGAGCACCGCGATCAGGACGAGGTTGACGGCCTTCGGCACCTGCTCGCCGGGGTCCCGCGCCTCCTCGGCCATGTTGGAGACGGTCTCGATTCCGGTGTAGGCGAGCATCGAGATCGAGACGGCGAAGATCAGCTGCGAGAGGCTTGGCGCGGTGCCCAGGTGGACCTGGTCGACGAGCACGGACGGGTGCAGGACGAGAACCGTGCCCAGCACCACCAGGGCGACCTGGGTGAAGAGGTCGAGGATCGCCAGGCAGATGTTGAGCTTCGCCGACTCGCCGAGGCCGCGGATGTTGACCAGGGCGAGAATGGCGATCACCACGACCCCGCCGATGACGTCGCCCGGCGCATGGCTCAGCGCGGGGAAGAAGGCGGCGAGGTAGTGGGGGACGAAGAAGGCGCTGATCGCGATCGTGAGGATGTAGTCGAGGGAGAGCCCCCAACCCGCGACGAAGGAGACGACCTCGTTGAAGGCGTGGCGCGCGAAGGACGAGGAGCCGCCGGCCTCCGGGAACATCGCCGCTCCCTCGGCATAGGTCTTGGCGGTGAGGGCGAACAGCCCTCCCGCGAACAGGAACACCAGCGGGGTAAGGCCGAGCGCGTGGGCCGCTACGAGGCCGAGCGCGTAGTAGATCGAGGAGCCAACGTTGCCGTAGGCAGTGGCGAACAGGCCCGGTACCCCGACCGTTTTGCGCAGCCCGCGTGTCTTCAGCTCTGCCATCGGGAGTCAACCCCTAATAGTCATCCGAGCGACATCAAGACAACGTCAACAGTCGGGGCCCCGCCATCAAGATCTTGTGAAGATCGGGCCTAGAGGGCGATCCGGTAGCCGACACCGGGGTCGGTGCGGATCAGGCGCTCGCCATCGGACTGCTCGATCTTGCGGCGCAGGTTGGCGACGTGGGTGCGAAGGGTCGCCGTGTCCTCGCTCCAGGCGGATCCCCAGACCTCGCCGAGAAGGGCGCGGTGCGTCATCAGCCGGCCGCGGTTGCGCAGCAGGGTGCGCAGCAGCTCGAACTCGGTGGGGGTGAGGTGGATCTCCTCCCCGTCGCGCGAAATCGCATGGCCGGCGAGGTCGACGTGCAGGCCGCCGATCTCGACCACCGGCTCGTCCGCGCCGCCCGGGGCGCGCCGCAGCGCGGCGCGCAGGCGCGCCACCAGCTCCTTGGGGCCGAACGGCTTGGTCACGTAGTCGT
>DATMRN010000250.1:0-9545 GCA_035566275.1 Solirubrobacterales bacterium
CCCAGCAGTACGCCTGGAGCTTCGGCTACCCGGGCAAGGGCGACGTCTGGTCGCAGGGGGAAATGCACGTCCCGGTCAACAGGCAGATCCAGTTCAAGATGCACTCCCAGGACGTGATCCACGCCTTCTGGGTGCCCGAGTGGCGGATCCAGAAAGACAGCGTCCCGGGGATCACGACGACGGCGATCGTCACCCCCGACAGGGTCGGCACCTACCAATTGATCTGCACCGAGCTGTGCGGGTTCGGGCATGCTTCGATGCGGGCGAAAGTCGTGGTCGAGCCGCCGGCGCAGTTCGACAAATGGGTCAGCGGGCTGAAGCAGAAAGTCCCCCAGCCGTTGGCGGAATCGATCGTCCAGGACACGCAGTCCAACCCGGTGCCGTTGAGCGCCGGCGGGGCATAATGGAGGCGATCTGATGGCGGCTGCGATCAAGCGACCGGGGTGGATTCGAGGAGCGCTTGGCATGATGCTTGCCGCGGCCTTCGGCTTTGGCCTGGTCGTCGCCCTGCGGTCGATCTCCGGCCTCCCGATCTACCAGACCGAACAGACCGGCTACCCGCAGCTGATCGTGCCGCTGATCACCGCGCCCTTCGGCTTCCTGGCCGGCTTCGGCTGCTTCGACTACTGGCTGCGCTGGGCGGCGGGGATGCCGACGATCCCCGACGACCACTCCCAGCACGGCGCCAAGAGCTGGAAGGACTACTTCCACTTCAACACCGATCACAAGGTGATCGGCATCCAGTACATCTGCACCACCTTCTTCTTCTTCTTCCTGGGCGGCCTGATGGCGATGCTGATCCGGGCCGAGCTGGCCCAGCCGGGCACCCAGATCGTCGACGCCGGCACCTTCAACAGCCTCTTCTCCACCCACGCGGCGCTGATGATCTTCGTCTTCGTGATCCCGGTCTTCGCCGGGATCGCCAACTACGTGCTGCCGCTGATGATCGGCGCGCCGGACATGGCCTTCCCACGGCTCAACGCGCTCAGCTTCTGGATGCTGCCGATCGCCGGCCTGCTCTTCGTCGGCAGCTTCCTCGCCCCGGGCGGGGCCTTCGACGCCGGCTGGACCGGGTACGCGCCGCTCTCGACCGGGGCGCCGCTGGGGCAGTCGTTCTTCAACCTCGGCGTGCAGTTCGCCGGCGCCTCCTCGATCGCCACCGCGCTCAACTTCCTGGTCACGATCATCACGATGCGCGCGCCGGGGATGACCTTCTGGCGGATGCCGCTGCTGGTCTGGGCGAACCTCTCGACCTCGCTGCTGGTCGTCGCCGCGACGCCGTTTATCGCCGGCGCCCAGTTCATGGTCCTCTTCGACCGCATCCTGCACACCAACTTCTTCCAGTTCACCGGCGGCGGCGACGTGGTCAGCTACCAGCACATCTTCTGGTTCTACTCGCACCCGGCCGTCTACATCATGATGTTGCCCGGGTTCGGGATCATCAGCGAGGTCATCTCGACCCATGCCCGCAAGCCGATCTTCGGCTACCGGCTGATGGCGCTGGCCCTGCTCGGGATCGTCGTCCTCAGCTACTCGGTCTGGGCGCACCACATGTTCGTCGCCGGGATGTTCAGCTGGCTGCGGGTGCCGATGATGATCACCACGCTGCTGATCGCGGTACCGACCGGGATCAAGATCTTCTCCTGGTTGGGCACGCTCTACTTCGGCAAGATCCACACCTATTCGACGGCGATGTTATTTGCGCTCGCCTTCATCGTCACCTTCACGATCGGCGGGATCAGCGGCGTGATGCTGGGCATGGTGCCAATCGACATCCACGTCTCCGACACCTACTTCATCGTCGCCCACATCCACTTCGTCCTCTTCGGCGGCTCGGTCTTCACGATCTTCGCCGGGATCTACCACTGGTTCCCGAAGATCACCGGGCGGATGTACGACGAGAAGCTCGGCCGCGTCCACTTCTGGGGGACGCTGGTGGGGACCTGGGGCACCTTCATCCCGATGCACTGGATCGGGATGGACGGGATGCCGCGGCGCGTCGCCGACTACGCCTCCCAGTTCGGCAACTGGAACCTGCTGATCAGCTGCTTCGCCTTCATGCTCGGTGCCGTCCAGCTCGTCTTCCTCTACAACATGATCGTCAGCTGGCGCTTCGGCCCGCGCGCCACCGCCAACCCCTGGCGGGCGAACTCGATCGAGTGGCAGGTCTCCTCGCCACCGCCGATCTTCAACTTCGACGAGATCCCGCGCGTCGTCGGCGGTCCCTACGAGTACGGGGTGCCCGGCGCCCGGCACGCGATCATGGGCGGCGAAGGGGCCGAGGTGGCGGCCCCGCAGCCGAGCGTGGTGGGGTCCACATGACCGAGGCCGTCGACGGCCGCCCGCTGCTGGTCTTTCTCAACGAGGTCGCGGGCGGGCGCAAGCTGCTGCAGGCGGTTCGCGAGCGCGCCGGGAAGGTGTCCTACGTCGCCGTCGCCGCGCCGCAAAACCAACCGGCGGTCGGCCAGCTGATCGACTCCGACGAGCTGCGCGACGCCGCCCGTGCCCGGGTCGAGGTGACGATGTCGGTGCTCTCGGAGTTCGGGATCGAGTCGGTCGGCGAGGTGATGGACCCCGACCCGGCGCTGGCGCTCGACGACGCCGTGCGGGCCCACGAGCCCGGCGAGGTGCTGCTCTCCTGCCGCAGCGGGACCCGGTTCGGCATCACCCGCAAGGACCTGGTCGCGTGGGCGGAAGCCCACTTCGAGCCCGGGACGACCGTTACCCACATCCCGGTGCGGATCGTCGACGACTCGATCCGCTGGGACGTCACCCACACCCTGGTCGTCGCCACCAAGACCGTCGCGACGCCCGACCTCCTCAACCGGCTCAAGGAGCGCGCCGCGGAGCGCCCCCACCGCTACACGATCATCTGCCCGCGCTCGGAAGAGGTCTCCGAGGCCGAGGTGGTTCGGGACCTCGCCTCGACCATGGCCGAGCTCTACCGTGCCGACGTCGACGCGACCGGGCAGCCGATGAGCCCCGACCCCTTCCACGCCGTCCAGAACGCGATCCAGCACTACCGGATCGACGAGGTGCTGATCTCCACCTTCTCCGGCGAGCAGTCGCGCTGGCTGGAGAGCGACCTAATCGGCCGGGTGCGCGAGATCACCGAGAAGCCGGTCGAGCACCTCGAGGCGGGTCGCCCGGCGGCTGCCGTCGCAGCCGCTGTCGCCGAGGGGGGAGAGGCCTGATGGAGAGCGCAACCGTCGCCCTTGGCCACGGGCACGCCGACGAGCACCACGGGCCGCCCGAGGCCAACCAGAGTTCCCGGATCGACCGCCAGACCCTGGGGATCCTGCTCTTCATCGTCTCCGAGGTGATGCTGTTCGGGGCCTTCTTCGCCTCCTACTTCTTCCTCCGCATCGTCGTCAACCCGCCCGCCTGGCCGCCACACCCCTTCGAACTGCCGGTCGCCGTCGCCGGGGTCAACACAGCGATCCTCGTCTCCTCCAGCTTCACGGTCCACTACGCGCTGGAGTCGATCCGGCGCGGCAACCGCAACGGCATGAAGCTGGGCCTGGTCCTCACCTGGATGCTCGGCGCGACCTTCCTCTTCATCCAGCTCAACGAGTACGCCCACATCGGCTTCAGCGCCCGCGACCTCTCCTTCGGCTCGATCTTCTACGGCCTCACCGGGCTGCACGGCGCCCACGTCTTCGTCGGCCTGATGCTCCTCTCCTTCGCCACGATCCGCGCCTTCCGCGGCCACTTCGGGCCCAAGGCGAAGGACCACCTCGGCGTCGAGGTCCCGGGCATCTACTGGCACTTCGTAGACGTGATGTGGATCATCGTATACACGGCCGTCTACATCCTCTAGCGCGGTCACGGAAAGTCGGCGCCTGGATGCGCATCTCCGAGGAGGCGGTTTTCCGTTGGGTCGTTATCGTCGGGGTGGCGGCTGCGTCCGTCATCGCGCTGACATTGCTGACCAGGCCGCTGGTCGGGGCGCTCTGGGGGTTGGTGCTGGTCTGCGCCGGGGCGTGGCACGCCTATCGGTGGCTGAGGAGTCGTTAGCGGCGTTTGCGGATCTCGAGCACGGCCAGGGTCAGGGCTATCGGGACGGTCGCCGGCAACTCGTCGACGGCGAAGAAGAGGAGGTCGAAGGCCAGGGCCAGGATGGCGGCCAGGGCGGCGCCTCGCATCTGAAGTCGACGGTTCGTGGCGAGCAGGGCGCCGAGGGTCGCGGCTATGAAGAGGTCGCCGAATCCCATCACGGCGGAGCCGAAGGAGACGAATTGAAGACGGGGGAGACCGCCGGGGGAGACGGCGTTGAGGACGGCATTGGGGTGCTGCAGGAGATCGGAGGCGACCAGCCAGGTGTCGATCGCCGCCATCGCGTAGATCCCCAGCTTCAGCCACCCAGAGGGGACGATGCAGGCGAGCATCCAGCCGAGGCTGACGCAGGCCAGCGCCGATAGCGCCAGCGCCGCCGCCTCGCCCGTGAGCGAGCCCTTGAAGGCCCAGGCCGCGGCGAACATGGGGATGACCAGCAGGGCCAATGCCGGGCGTCCGCCGCGGACGATCGTGCCCAGGGCGAAGGCCGCCAGCGGTGGGACCGCGAACAGCGCCAGGTAGGTCAGCGCGTGCGCAGAGGCCGAGTCGAGCGCGACCGCCGCGACGACGACGGCGATCGACATCGGCAGGACGAGCGCCCACCAGCGGCTGCGGAGGCCGGCGAGCGCCGGCAGGGCGGGGGGTCGGGGAGCGGCGACCAGCGAGGCCTGCGCGAGGCTGAGGACGCCGATCGAGAGGGAGAACGGGAGCATCGGAGCTGGATCGGCGGCCGAGTCTACGGCTGCCCGGGCTGGCCGGCGACCTACAGGGCCTTGGCGCGAACGGCGAGGTCGACCCGGACGGTTCCTTCGCCGGCCGCGGTGGTCACGCCGCGAGGCTCGAGTCGGCCGGCGGTCGCGACCGTCCAGAGCATCGCCAGCCAGGTGAGGGTCGCAAGGGCGACGTGGACCCAGACGATCTCCGTCGGCAGCTTCAGCGCCCACTGCACGCCACCGACGACGCCCTGGAGCGCCAGCAGGCCGATCGTCGCGGTGAGGGGCCGCAGGGCGCGCCCGTCTCCTCCGGGGCGGCGCAGCAGGAGCCAGGCCCCGATCGCGGCGAGGCCGAACACGGTGGCGATCGCGGCGTGGCGCTGCACGACCCATTCCAGCGTCCCGGTCCCCTCGAAGGTGAAGCGGTGGACGAGCTGCCCGGCGTGGGCCCCGGCGTGCGGCCCCGAGGCGGTGGCGATCGTGCCGGCGAGGATGGTGAGCTGGCCGATCGGGATCAGCCCGCGGACCGCCCAGACGCCCAGCCGGTCGGCCGAGCGCCGCCGCTCCCAAGGCTCATAGCGCGAGCACCAGGCCAGCGCGAAGGCTGCGTCCAGCAGCATCATCGAGAGGATGAAGTGGAGCATCACCAGCCCCGGGGCGAGGTGGTGCTTGACGACCTCGGCGCCGAGGATCGCCTGGCCGATCACCCCAAGCGGCAACAGAGCGCCGAACAGCGCAAGGTGCCAGCGGTAAGGGCGCCGGAAGAAGGCCAGCGCGCTGGCGGCGATCACGGCGATCCCGACGAACCCGGTCAGCAGCCGGTTGCCGTACTCGATCACAGCGTGAGATTCGAGTGGGGGCACCGTCTGCCCGTAGCACCTGGGCCAGTCCGGGCAGCCTAGGCCGGAGCCGGTAAGGCGCACCCCGGCGCCGGTGAGGACGATCAGCGCCAACGCACCGAGGGCGACCAGGGTCACCTGCGCGTAGCGCCGGGGGGTGATCTCGAGGCGGCTTCTGAGTCGTTCCCGCATCGTCACGTGATGATGCCAACGGCCGCGTGCGGCCGTTGGCGGGTCTCAGCGGCCCTTGCTCTTGGAGCCGCCGCCCTTTGCGGTCGAGGCGATCAGGTATTCGACCAGCTGGTCGATTTCGCTCGGCTTGATGATCGTGCTGAAGTTCTGCGGCATCACGTTGGCCGGGTAGCCCTTGGCGATTTTCGCGTTGGGTTTCTCGATCGATTCCTTGATCATCGCCGCGCTCTGGCCGGGCAGGACTTCGTTCAGGTTCGGCCCGGTGACGCCGCCGGATTTGGCCGCGGCGAGCGTGTGGCAGCCGCCGCAGCCGTTGTTGGCGAATACCTGGGCGCCGGGACCGCCGGGCACCTTCGGCGGAGCCGCCCCGGGCACGCCGGCGTAGCGGCCCACATAGGCGGCGACGTCTTCGAGGTCCTGCCCGGTGACGACGTCTCGCGGCATCGACACCGCGGGGTCGCTGTTGCTGGGCCGGGGGAACCCCACCTGCGTCTTGACGATCCCTTCGATCGTGTTGCCCCCCTCGCCCGCTTCCCGCGCCGCGGCGAACGCGTGGTCGAGGTTGGGGCCGATCTGGGCGGTGGTGCCGGCCTCCGCCAGGGTGTGGCAGACGCCGCATTTCTGGATGAAGAGGACCCGCCCGCGCGCCACGTCGGCGGTACTGGTCCCGCAGCCCGATGCGCCCAGGGCGACCGCGGCCAGCGCGGCGAGGGAGAGGAGCAGGCGAGTGGGGTTGGGGGGCTTGGGCATCGGCGCGCGGCGGCCGGGATTCTATATGTCGAGCCCCCTGTAGAAGCGGCTTGCCAGGCACGGTTGGTGGGGTAGTCTTGAGGCGATCCGCACGATCTCCGAAACACTGAAAGAGAGGGGCTGGCGATGCAGGTACGGGAAGGGATGTCGGAGGTGGTCCTCGCCGTCGGCCCGTCGCACACGCTTCGCGAGGCCGCCCGGATGATGCTGGAGAAGGGCACCGGCGCGGCGCTGGTCACCGACCCGGAGTCGCCCACCCCGGGGATCGTCACCGAGCGCGACATCCTCGTCTCGATCGGCAGCGGGCAGGATCCGGACGTCGAGCTGGTCGCCGATCACATGAGCGGCAACGTGATCGCCGCCTCCCCGGACTGGAGCCTCGAGCGCGCCGCCGCGGAGATGTCGCACCGGGGCGTTCGCCACCTGATCGTCTTCGAGGACGGGGAGCTGGTCGGCGTCCTCTCGATGCGCGACATCGTCCGCGTCTGGACGAGCGCTGGCGCAACGTCCGGCATGACGCCGGATTGAGCTAGCCCTGAGGGGGGCTGATCGTTTCGATCGGTAGGACGCCGCCGCGCACCTTTTGCCTGCGGGGCAAGCGGAAGTAGTCGCGGATCGCGCCGCGGACCAGGTTGCGGAAGGCGGCGAGGAAGAAGATCGCGCCCACCACCGCGTAGACCACGGCGGGGAAGATGAACCCGTTGGCGTAGATCCCGCAGACCATCGCGCCGACGCCGAGGGCGAAGAAGGCCGGCGCCCAGGAGGGGCGCGGCACATAGACCAGCTCGCCGGGCTCGGGGATGTCGTGGCGCTCGCTCATTGAGCGATGTAGAGCAGGGCGACGAGGAAGGAGAGGGCGAAGACCGCCGCGGCAAGGCCGCCGGCCACCAGCCCCGCGCTCATCTTGCGCCTTGCGGTCTCGCGATCCACGGCCGGATTTCTATCAGGCGAGCCTGGCGTCCACGGCCATCGCCAGGAAGAGCAGCGCCAGGTAGGAGAGGGAGTAGAGGTAGGTGCGTAGGGCCCAGCGGCGCTCGGCGCTGCGCAGCAGGCGCACCGCGCAGTAGATGAAGATCGCGCCCAGCGTCATCGAGGCGATCAGGTAGGCGACGCCGAAGCCGCCGGCGCAGAAGGGCAGCTGGGTCACCGCGTAGAGCAGCACGGTGTAGAGGAGGATCTGGCGGCGCGTCTCCGCCTCGCCCCGCACCACCGGGAGCATCGGCACGCCAGCCTTGGCGTAGTCGTCCTTCATCAGCAGCGAGAGCGCCCAGAAGTGGGGCGGGGTCCAGAAGAAGACGATCGCGAAGAGGTAGAGGGCGGTGCCGCTGAGGTCGCCCGTCACCGCCGCCCAGGCGACCAGCGGCGGCACCGCGCCGGCGGCGCCGCCGATCACGATGTTCTGCGGCGTCGCGCGCTTCAGCCAGAGGGTATAGACGCAGACGTAGCCGAGCAGACCGGAGAGCGAGAGCGCCGCGGCCAGCGGGTTGACGGTGAGCGAGAGCAGCACGAAGGAGGCGCAGCCGAGCAGCACGCCGAAGGCGGTCGCCGCGGTGGAGGAGACACGGCCGCCGGCCACCGGCCGGTCGGCGGTGCGAACCATCTTGCGATCGATGTCGCGGTCGACGGCGTGGTTGATCGCTCCGGCGCCACCGGCCGAGAGCGCGCCGCCCAGGCAGGTGAGGAAGACGAGTCCGATCGAGGGGTCACCCGCCACGTACATCGTCGTCACGGTGATGAAGAGCAGCAGCGACTGCACCTTCGGCTTGGTCAGCGTGACGTAGTCGCGCAGAACCGTCATCGCGGGGGAGCGCTGGGCGCTCGCCGCCGCCGTTGGGGTGGGAGCGGTCTGCGCTCCGACGCCGGCGTCCATGTTGGTCAGGCTACCGGCTGGCGCTGGGGCGCCGGCTGCTCCGCGCGGGCGCTTCGGTGCGCGATCGCCTCGCGGATGTCCCGCATCGGGCGGGGGCTGCGCACGTCGGGCAGCACGTCGAAGTTGTGGGGCTCCGGCGGCGAGAGCGTGAGCCACTCGAGCGAGTCGCCGCCCCATGGGTCGTGCCCGGCCTCGGCGCCGCCGGTGCGGCTGAGGATCGCGTTGACGAGCGTCGTCACGATCCCGATCGCGAGGACGAAGGCGCCGATCGAAGCGATCAGGTTGTAGGCGTCGACGCCGGTGTGGCTGAAGAACTTGTAGGCGTCGGCGACCTCGCCCTGTTCGGCGCCGGCGAGGAAGAGCGGGACGAAGGCGACGAGGATGCCGACGGCCATCGTCCAGAAGGAGATCCGCGCCAGGCTCTCCCCCATCGTCCGCCCGGTCATCTTCGGGAACCAGTAGTGCAGCGCGGCGAAGCCGCCGAAGACGCTGCCGCCGATCAGCGCGAAGTGGGTCGCCGCGGTCGCGTCGGTGGTGTTCTTCAGCTGCCAGGCGGCGCCGACCATCGATTGCTCGATCTCGGCGCCGAGCCCGATCGAGATCGCCGAGATCGCTCCCACCGCGAAGAGCAGCGGCGCCCGCATCCGCAGCGCGCCGCCGACCATCGTCGCGATCAGGTTGAAGACGACGAGGCCGAAGGGGACGATCAGCGCCAGCGACATGATCATCGCGAAGTACATCCAGCCGATCCCGATCGGCGCGGTCAGCATGTTCTGCATCCAGGCCAGGGTGCCGAGCACGGCGATCGCCGCCAGCGATCCGATCGTCGCGCCGCGGTTGAACAGCGGCTTGCGGGCGAAGGCCGGGACGATCTCGGCGATCGCGCCGAAGGCGGTGATCAGGATCAGCATGTAGGCGCCGGTGAAGAAGATCCAGCTGAGGTGCTGCCAGAGCAGCGGCGCCCCGCCTGAGCCGTCGGCGAAGAAGACCCCGTTGAAGTTGCGATCGATCATCAGCATCGTGATCGCGGCCAGCATCACCGGGCCGATCACGAGCATCAGCCAAGAGCAGATCGCCGCCGCCCAGGCGAAGACCGGCAGCCGCCGCCAGGCCATCCCGGGGGCG
>DATMRN010000251.1:0-9495 GCA_035566275.1 Solirubrobacterales bacterium
TAGGGCTCGGCGACACGGCGAACCCGCAGGTGCGGGAAGGGAGGGGGGGCGGGCGAGCCCTCGGCGACGACGAAGCGAACCCCCGGCGGTGGGGCGCCGCCCGCTACGGCGTCGGTCTCGATACAGACCCGGCCGCCACGCAGCTCCCAGGCGATGTAGGGGGCGCCGTGCTCTTCAGCGAGCAATTCATGGGAAGCGAGCACCACGGTCGGGCCGGTGGCGACCAGCGGCCGCAGCCCGGTCAGCGCCGGCGAATAGGAGGTCGGGCCGACGGGAGCGTTGGCAAGAGCCAGCAGCGAGCAGACACCGGCCGCAAGGACGTAGAGGCCCGCGACGGGCCGGCGCAGCAGGGGCAAGAGGATCGTCGTCGTCGCCAGCGGCGCTGCGATCTCGATCGCCTTGGCGGCTGTGTATGGCGTGCCGCCGAGGCGAGCGGCGGCGTAGACGAACGCGGCGGCGAGCAAGCCGCCGACGATCGCCGTCTCGCCGCGGCGCCAGCAGAGCACCAGCCCGTAGACGAGCAGCAGCGAGGCGAAGGCGGCGCCCAGGTAGTAACCGAAGGCGGGCGCCGCGCCGTCGCCCGGGGCGAGGCGGAAGTTGCCCGAGGGCCAGATACCGAGGGCCTCGAAAGGCGAGGCCTGGCCGAAGAGGTTGCCGAGGCCGGGGCCGTGAGGGTCGAAGGTTTCGAAGCTGTGGAAGTCGATCATCCGGCCGATCTCGGGGGCCACGAGAAATAGGAAGGTGATCAGGGCGAGGAGGGCGGGACGCCAGGGTCCAGGCCGCTCGGCTGCGGGTCCTGTCGCGGGGAGGGGGCCTGCGGGCGGGCGCAGGGCGTCCGTTCTCGGCCCCCTCCCCGCGCCACCCGCAGGTGAGCGTTTGCGGCCAAGGGCGAATTCCGCGACCACCCAGATAGCTGCGGTACCGACCAGCCAAATGAGACCCGGGAAGCTGTAGGTATAGACGCTGCCGGCGGCTAGGAGGGCGGCGGGAACGAAGCGGAGGGGAAGTTCGCGCCAGGCGGGATTGCGGGTGGTCTCGCGGAGGGAGAGGGCGAAGGCGAGGACGAATAGAGCCTGCATGGTCTCCTTGAAGGCGCCCTGGGCGAAGTAGGAGGCGACGACGTATGGGACGCCCACCAGGAGGGCTCCGGCTGTGCGGCGGAGCGGTGGTAGGCCGGCGAAGGCCGCGAGGGCGGTGAGTGAGGCCAGGACGGTTATCGCGACGGTCAGGCCGCTGAAGCCCTGGACCAGGCCGATGCCGAGGCCCCTGTTGAGGGCGACGACGATCGAGTGGGGGCCCAGCGGGTAGCCCTGGTGCAGGAGCTGGGAGCTTTCGCCGTGGGCGAGGAGGTCGGTCGCCAGCAGGTGCTGGGACATATCCGGGTTGAAGCTGGTGCCGAGGATGCCGAAGTGGCCTTCGACGATGAAGGGGAGCGAAGCCGCCGCGAGCGCGAGAATGGCGACCGGAGCGCCGGCCCACAGCGCCTTCCCCACCCCCTCGACGCGGCCGCGCAGAAAGAGCAAGGCGCTCGCTGTGAGAAACAGCACCGCGATCGCCGAGGCAACTCCGTGCCCGGGCAGACGCACCGTCCCCCAGCAGACCGCGCAGAGCAGCGCCAGCCCGATCGGGGGCGACAGCCACGACCACCCCCGCGGCCCGCAGAGAGCGATCGCCGCCTGCCCGATAGCCGGCGCGGCGGCGCACACCGCCAGCACGGCTGCATAGGTGCCGATCACGTGATGGGCGTTACTGGGCTCGAACCAGTGACCTCCAGCTTGTCGAGCTGGCGCTCTCCCAACTGAGCTAAACGCCCGGGACGCCTGAATCTAGCAGCGGCGAGGCGACTTCCGATGTCCCCCGAAGCCGATTCAAGACCCGCATTGCAAGAGCCGATGCAACAAGTGCAACTTCTCAGCTCACGGCGTGTTTATCTATATGAACTTCGCAAAAGCTTGAGGACCGACGAGCCAGCGACCTAAAGCTCTCTGGTGGCACGTCCTTCGGAACCAAGGGGCCCCTCACGGGGCCCTTTTCCGTTGCGCTTCCGGACCCGACGCTAGAAGCCCCTGAGCAGCACGGCCTTGAACTGCGGGCCGCTGAGCGGTGTGTTCTCGGCGCCGGGGAAGGAGACCGCGAGCGAGCCGGTCCAGCTCTTGGCGCCGTCGGGGCCCGCCTGGAAAGAGCCGGTGCCGCTGAAGGGCGCCGGCGGCGTCACACCGGCCAGGGTCAGGGCGTTGTCGAATGCGAAGGTCTGAGCGGAGGCGACGGCGATCGCCTGGCGAACGATCGCGACCGAGCCTTCGCTCTGCTCGGAGGAGGCGAAGAAGAGAGTCTTACCCCCGAAACCGGAGGCCGCGACGAAGGCAGTGGAGCTGAGCGCGGTTTTCCAGTCGGCGCTCAGCAGAGTGAGCTTGGAGCTCTGCTTCGAGCTCGCGGTCAAACCGCTTTCTCCGCGTTCGTGCTTGAAGACCGAAGGGGCGCATCGCAGCGACAGTGGGCTGCTGACCCGTCCCTTCACTCGATGGACGTCCACGGACACATAGCCGCCCTCCCCCGAGAACCGAACCTCGCCGACGAAGGCCCCCAGGCGAGTGGTGATGTGATCCGGGCCCTTGCAGTGTGGTTGCGACTTCGTCCTCACGACCCTGCCCGAGGGACGGAAACGCACCGCGATCCCGCCGAGATCGCCGAAGGACGCTTCGAGCCTGGTGGGGCTCACCACCCCCCGCGCTATGTAGCTCGTCGTGGCGAGGATGTGCCGGCGGCGGACGCCGATGACCACATCGGGGCCCAGCCCGGCGACGGCGACCTTGTAGCCATTGCCGGTTTCGAAGTCGAACCGGGGCGTCGCGGTCGCGCCCGGACCGGGGCGATGCGCGCCTACGCGCATGAGGGCACGCAGCTCCGGCGGCGCACGATGAAGGTCGAGCGGCGCCGCCGCGGCCACCGCCGGCAGGGCGAGCAGGGCGACCGCCGCGACGATGACGCCACGCACGCTCACGGAGCCGCTCACCTGACCCCCGCCGCCCTTGCGAACAGCTGGCTGACGGACTTGCCGAAGTACGCGCCGAAGTCCGTCGCCGGGTCGGCCGGGTAGCCGTAGTCGGTGACGCTGTTGAGCAACCCGCCTGCGATCGTCCAACCTCCGCCCGACGCACCCCCTGTGACATTGCACTGCACAGCGAGGTTGAGCGGGCCGGGCAGCAGGAACGACAGGACATCGTGGCCGAGGAAGGGCGTCTGCACGCAGACCTGCTGGGTGGCGCCGTCGAAGGGCGGGGCCACGGGATAGCCGTGGACGTCGAACACCTGGCTGGGGCTGAGCCCGAAGGCGATCCCGGCGCCCCCGACCGCAGCGGCGAGGCGCTGCCCGCGTTCGTTGCGCGAGACGACGGCCGCTCCGACGTCGAAGTTCTCGCTTCCCGAAGATCGCCACTGTCGCGTCGTGTCGATCCACTTCGCCGCAAAGACCCCGAAGGGCCGCTGTCCATAGCGATAGCCGGGCACGAAGACCCATTTCCTGTCGAACCATTCTCCGCCGGGCCCGCCGCTGTTGACGCAGTGACCGGCGGTGAAGACGACGCTCAGGTTGGGCGCGTTGACAGAGGTGCCCGAGCACCTGGCAAGCCCACCCTGGGGAAGGACGATGAAGACAGCGCCGTTCTGGCTCGCGCCGGCCGCCGCCGAATCGGCCACGGTTTCGAAGGTCGAACTCGACGACGCGCCGTTGCCCGGAGCCCGTGGCGGGAAACGACGAGGCGCTTCGCCGGGCGCCTCTGCGGCCGCAGCAGCTTCCGCAACCGCGGGCCTCCCTGACATCTGAGTCGCAAACGGCCGAGCCTCCCTCATGCGAGCCGCGGTCCAGAACCGAAGAGCCCGCCGCCCTTGCGCAGGAGAAGAGGCAACCGGGCTCCCCGACGCCGCATCAGCGAACGAAGCCCCAAAGCCGAGGAGCAACACCGCCATTGCCACCACCGAGGCCAGGGTCAAAGACATTCTGGTGTGTGTGTGCAATGTGGGAATTTGCAGGGTATTCATAGAGGCGCCTACCGGAGTCGAACCGGTGTAAACGGCTTTGCAGGCCGCTGCGTAGCCACTCCGCCAAGGCGCCCAGAGCGGCTTGAAGCGTACCGAGGGAAGGGCGTCAGGCGGGCGCCTGTTCCAGGGGCTGGACCTGCGGGACCGGGCTGGAGAACTGCATCGCGCCGTCCTCGATCGGGCCGTGTCTCAGGGCCCTGAGGTCGAGTGGGTAGTTCATCCGCAGTTTCCAGGGCTCCCTGGAGCCCTGTTTGGGGAGCTGATCGATCGAGCGCAGGACGTAACCGGCGGAGAAATCGATCAGCGGCTCCTCGGTGACCGAGGGGTCGGTCCGGGGCAGGCACTGTCGGTAGCCGTGGGAGTCCATGTGGGCGAGCAGCCGGCAGACGTATTCGGCGGTCAGGTCGGCCTTCAGCGTCCAGGAGGCATTCGTGTACCCAAGCGTGAAGGCGAAGTTCGGGACGTCGCTCAGCATCATGCCCTTATAGGCCATCGCCTTGGCCAGGGCGGGCTCACGGCCGTCGACCGCAAGGCGCATGCCACCCAGGAACTGCAGGTTCAACCCGGTCGCGGTGACGACCAGATCGGCATCGAGCTCGGCGCCCGACTCGAGCCTGATCCCACCCTCGGTGAAGGTGTCGATCCTGTCCGTGACGATCTCGGCGCGACCCGCGTGGATCGCCTTGAACAGATCGGCGTCCGGCACCAGGCACAGGCGCTGGTCCCAGGGGTTGTAGCGAGGGTTGAAATGCCTGTCGACGTCATATCCAGGCGGCAGCGCCCGCTGCACCCCCCGCCGCAGCAGGCTCTTCATCACCTCGGGCCGGCGACGGCTGAGCTGGTAGCTCGCCATCTGGAGCAGGACGTTCTTCCAGCGCACGATCGCGTAGGCGGCCTTGTCGGGCAGCACCCTGCGCAACCTGTTGGCGATCGCGTCTTCGCCGGGCATCGAGACGACGTAGGTCGGCGAGCGCTGCAGCATCGTCACCTGCGCCGCCTCCTCCGCCAGCGCGGGCACCAGCGTCATCGCGGTGGCGCCGCTGCCGATCACCACGACGCGCTTGCCGGCGTACTCGACGTCGTCGGGCCAGTGCTGCGGGTGGACGACGCGGCCGGAAAAGCGCTCCATGCCCGGGAGCTCCGGCGAATAGCCTTCGTCGTAGCGGTAGTAGCCGCTGCAGATGAAGAGGAATCCACAGGTCAGGAGGACGGACTCACCCGTGTCGGAGCGCTCCACTTCCACGGTCCAGCGAGCCTCGTCCGTCGACCATTCCGCGGCCACCACGCGATGGTGAAAGCGGATCTTCGTGTCGATGCCGGCGTCGCGCGCCGTCTGGCGGACGTAGCGCAGGATCGACGGTCCGTCAACGATCGACTTCGCCTCTGCCCAGGGCTGGAACCTGTAGCCCAGCGTGTGCATATCGGAGTCCGAGCGGATGCCCGGGTAGCGGAACAGGTCCCAAGTGCCGCCGAGATCGCGCCGCGCCTCGAGGATCGCGTAGCTCTTCCCCGGACAGCGCTCCTGCAGGTGGTGGGCGGCGCCGATGCCGGAGAGCCCGGCCCCGACGATCAGCACATCGAGATTTTCAAGGGACAAGTTTCAGCTCCATAGGCCTGGAATCGGCCGACACGCCGGATCTTGCTCTGCGATCGAAAGCGGCTGATGGGATTCGCGAACCCACGACCTTCTGCATGGCAAGCTGCTTGGCAGGGCCACCGGGAACCGCCGTTCTCCGCAGCATAGCGACGTTTCGTACGCTTCGACGGTGGCTCCCGATCGGGGCCGGATTACCATCGATTTCGGGGCCTGCACTCGCTTGACACGGAGGCGTGGATGGAAGCCCTGGCGGCCATCCTCAAGATCAGCGACGAACTGCGCTACCCCTCGCGGAAGGCTCGCTGCTGCTGAGGGTGACCTCGGCATCGAGTCGGCCGCCCCGGTGTCTGATACCGCTACGAGCCACCGTGGGAACCGCTCGGAGCGGGGCTCTCATCAACCGTTTATTCACCCAGGGCAGCCTGCATATTCCGACAATTAGGCGTTCGCCACGCGGATAGGCGCGCGAGATCCGCAGCCGACCGCGAGACTCTTGGACGACATCTCAGGTATCAGCCGCATGCGAGACACTGGATATGGGAGCGCCATGTTCTTGCGCGCGTGCCGCATCGCGGTGGCGTACCGTCACATCGAAGGCGGCGGACCACGAGCGGTCTGGCTGCGGCTGCGGGCCGGCTCCCCGCTGCTCATGTGGTATTGCCTTCGCCTGCCGTCGATCAGGGTTCGGCTCACGGCATCTCCCGCCGGCCGCATGATCGGCGAGCACTTCGCTATCCGCGAGCGGGGTCGCTGGAGGTTCCGCCGCGCCCAGGGTGTGCTGCCGCTGCCCGCCGAGTTCTCCCAGTACCTGCGCGGGCGTCACCGCCAGGCCGTTCGCACCAACGTCGCCCACGCCCGCAACGCCGATCTTGCGATCACATCGTCCACGATCGACAACTGGGCGCCGGGTCCAGACGATTCCCGCGCCGGCCACATCGCACCGGGACCGATCGAGCGGTGGATGGTGTTGGACCCAGACGGCGGGGTCGTGGCTGACTCGATCCTGTCCGTCGACGAGAACGTGGCACTGCTTCACGGTCTGGTGTCTAGTGTCACCTATGCGCGCTGGCTACTGCACACCGCGATCGTCGAGCGGCTCTGCGGCTGCTGCAGCGTGCTACTGACCAGCAGCGACGACGCTTACCTGATGAGCACCGGGAACCAGCACTTCCAGCGGCTGCTCGGCTACAGGATCGCGCGTTTGCGGCTGCCACGCTCGGCCCGCGCGCTATCCAAAGGGAGTGATGGAGTTCCATCGTTAACCGAGGTGGATCTGCAGGCGGGCCCAGCCCTCTAGCCGGCGCACATGGGAAGACCTTGTCCTCGCCCCTCCGCAACCACACCGCTTCAGCACTCCGCCCGCGAAAAACCCCGCCGGAGCGGGGCTTTCTCGGAAGCGGCTGAAGGGATTCGAACCCTCGACCTTCTGCATGGCAAGCAGACGCTCTAGCCAGCTGAGCTACAGCCGCACGAGGCCGGATTCTAGCTTGGCGCTCTGAACTCCTGCATTTCGCGATGTACGCGCCCGCCTGGTGGCAGGGCCGATCGCCGTCCTAGGCTCGGTCGAGCTCCTCGACCAGAGCGGCGACGCGACGGTCGATCTCCTCGCGGGTGGCGCGCACCTCGGCGAGCGGTCGGCCCTTCGGATCGGGGAGGTCCCAATCGAGGTAGCGCTTGCCCGGGATGTAGGGACACTCGTCGCCGCAGCCCATGGTCACCACGACGTCCGCCCACTCGGCGTCCTCGCGGGTGAGGCCTCTCGGCCTGCGGTTGCCGAGGTCGATCCCCAGCTCGTTCATCGCCTCGACCACTTCGGGATGGACCCGCTCGCCGGGAGTCGTCCCCGCCGACCGCGCCTCGTGGCGCCCCGCCGCCGCGCGCGTGAAGAATGCCTCGCTCATCTGCGAGCGCCCCGCGTTGTGCAGGCAGACGAACAGCACTCGTGCCATCAGGGGTGCTCGCCGCGGACTAGCTGGTAGGCAAGCGCGCCGAGGGCGGCGCCCGCGATCGGAGCGGCTATGTAGATCCAGAGGTCGTGGAGCTCTCCCGAGACGATGGCGGGGGCAATCGAGCGGGCGGGATTCATCGAGGCGCCCGTGATCGGGCCGCCGAAGAGGGCGTCGAGGCCGATGACGCCACCTATCGCGATCGCCGCCCCGGCGCCGACGGCGCGGGTGTCGGTCGCCACCGCCATGATCGTGAACATCAGGAAGGCGGTCAGCACCGCCTCGTAGGCGAAAGCGCTGCCGGCGCCGACCGTCGGGAGAGTCGTGCCGAGCGCGGCCGGCTGGCTAGGCCAGACCGCCAGCAGCAGCAAGGCTGCGGCAAGGGCGCCGAGGAGCTGGGCGGCGATGTAGGCAAGCGCCTCGCGGGCCGGGAAGTGCCGCGTCAAGGTGAAGGCGAGCGTCACCGATGGGTTGAGGTGCGCCCCGGAGAGATGCCCGGTCGCGTAGACCATCGCCATAATGACCAGGCCGAAGACGAGAGCGATCCCGACGGTGCCGAGAGCGCCTGGATGCTCGGCCTCGGTGACGATCGCCCCGCAGCCGGCGAAGACCAGGGCGAAGGCGCCGATCGCCTCAGCGGCGGCCCGGCGTCGCAGGTTGGGGCGGGCACTCACGATAGGGCCGCGCCTCAGCAGCAGGCCGTCGCGGCGGCGGGCGCAGAAAAGACGTCCCGCACCGAGTCGACGGCGCCAGGGATCAGGTTGAAGTAGCTGTAGGTGCCGCGCGTTTCGCGCTCGATCAGTCCGGCGTCGCGCAGTTGCTTCAGGTGGTAGCTCACCGTGCCCTGGGAAAGGCCGAGCAACGGCTGGACCTCGCAGACGCAGACCGCCTCGCCCTCGGCTCGAAGGAGCAGGTTGACGATCTTCAGGCGGTGGCGATCGGCCAGGGCCTTCAGCACCGCCTCCATCTCCGCTGCGCGCTCGTCTGACAGCGATGAGCCTGCCAGCGGCGTGCAGCACTCGATCACAGACTCCCCGGTCACGTCCGCGACAGTAGCAGTTCATTGATGATCGTGAATCAATGAGCCACAGCAGCACTGGGGCGTATAGCCCTCGCTCAGCCGGCCAGCTCGGCCAGCAGGTCGTCGAGGTCCAGGGGATGCACGTCCATCCTTACTCCTCCTCCGCTCGGGGATTTGGGCCACTCCTCGCGGGGGCGGTCCCAGTAGAGCTCGATGCCGTTGCCGTCTGGGTCCTCCAGGTAGAGGGCCTCGCTGACGCCGTGGTCTGAGGAGCCGCCGAGGCGCACGCCGGCTTCGGTGAGGCGGCGCAGGGCGTCGGCGAGGGAGCGGCGGGTCGGGTAGCGGATCGCGACGTGGAAGAGGCCGGTGCTGTTCGGCGGGGGCGGCGAGCCTCCCTTGGAGTGCCAGGAGTTGAGGCCGATGTGGTGGTGGTAGCCACCGGCCGAGACGAAGGCGGCGTCCTCGCCGTAGCGCTGCTGCAGCTCGAAGCCGAGCACACCGCAGTAGAAGTCGAGCGCTCGATCGACATCGGCAACCTTGAGGTGGACGTGGCCGATGTCGACACCGGGGTCGATCGGCTCCGGGCTGCGCTCCGCCACCCGACGACCTTACCGCGCCCGGCCAGCCCCTACCCGCCGTCCAGGGCCTCGTTGACCAGGCGGTCCGCGTCGGCGTTGTGCTCGCGGCGAACGTGGCGGATCGACCAGCGGTCGAAGGGCGCCAGAGCTCGCTTCACCTCTGCGTGCAGCTCGCGCATCGTCGCGTCCTTGACCTTGTACTCGCCCTTCACCTGGCGGACGATCAGCTCGGAGTCGCCGACCAGCTCCAGCTCGCTCGCCCCCAGCGCCGCCGCGCGCTCGATGCCGAGTAACAGGGCCCGGTACTCGGCGACG
>DATMRN010000252.1:0-2814 GCA_035566275.1 Solirubrobacterales bacterium
CAATCCCCGATCCAAACCAACCCCCGTTCGCGACGACCCGGATCCTGCCCGGCGGGCACCCGCCAGGTCCCGGCAAGCGCGACGGGAGAGCGTCACCCAACCAAGGAGATTCAATGTCAGAGGCGGGCCTCAAAGAGCTGCTGCAGGCCGGAGTGCACTTCGGCCACCAGACGCGCCGCTGGAACCCGAACATGCGCCGCTTCATCTTCGGCGAGCTGGACGGGATCCACATCATCGACCTGCTGCAGACCGAGGCGTTGCTGGAGAACGCCCGCCGCTTCGCCGGCGAGCTGGCCAGCGGCGGCGGCACCGTGCTGTTCGTCGGCACCAAGAAGCAGGCGCGCGACTCGGTCAAGGAGTGGGCCGACCGCTGCCAGATGCCCTACGTCAACCAGCGCTGGCTGGGCGGGCTGCTGACCAACTTCAACACGATGTCGACGCGGATCGCCCGCCTGCACGAGCTGACCGGCTGGAAGGAGGAGGGCAAGCTCGAGCTGCTGCCGACCAAGGAGCGGATGGGGATGCAGGCCGAACTGGCGAAGCTCGAGTTCAACCTCGGCGGGGTGCGCGACATGGAGCGCCTGCCCGACGCCGTCTTCGTCACCGACCTGAAAACCGAGGAGATCGCCGTCCACGAGGCAGCGCGGTTGCGGATCCCGATCATCGGCCTGGTCGACACCAACTGCGACCCCAACCCGGTTGACTACGTGATCCCCGGCAACGACGACGCGATCCGTTCCTGTCAGCTGGTGATCGGCACGATCGGCGGCGCCGTGGAGACCGGCTCCAGCGCTTGGCGGACCCAGGAGGAAAAGCGCATCGCCGAGGAGATGGAGCGGCGCCGCAAAGAGGAGGAGGAGCGGAAGAAGCGGGAGGAAGAGGAGAAAGCCCGCGTCGAGGCGGAGGAAGCGGCTAAAGCCGCCGCCGATGCCGAGGCTGCCTCAACACAGACAGCGGCTCCGAGTTCAGAGCGCTCGGCCGGCGAGCAGGCTCCAACAGCCGAGGAGGCGCAGTCCGCATCCTCCGTGCCTGCTCCGAAAGATGGGGGAGACGAGTCGTGAGCGTCTCCGCTGCCGATGTGAAGGCGCTTCGGGATCGGACTGGGGCCGCGATGATGGATTGCAAAGCGGCTTTGGCCGAGGCCGATGGCGACACCGAGCGGGCGATCGAGTTGCTTCGGGTGAAGGGCCAGGCCTCCGCCGCCAAGCGCGAGGGGCGCGGCACCGACGAGGGCGTCGTCTCCTCCTACATCCACGCCAACGACAGGGTCGGGGCGATGGTCGAAGTCCAGTGCGAGACCGACTTCGTCGCCCGCAACGAGGACTTCAAGGCGTTCGCCTACGAGGTCGCCCTGCACGTCGCGGCGACCGCGCCACGCTACGTCTCCTCCGAGGAGATTCCGGGGGAGGAGCGCGAGGCCGAGAAGCGCGTCTTCGAGGAGAAGGCGCGCGAGGAAGGCAAGCCGGACGAGGTGGTCGAGAAGATCGTCGAGGGCCAGCTCGCCAAGTGGGCGAGCGAGGTCGCGCTCCTCGATCAGTCCCACGTCAACGCGGATAAGCACGGCTCCAAGACGATCGAGGAGCTGCGCCAGGAGCTGGCCGCCAAGACCGGCGAGAACGTCCGCGTCGCCCGCTTCGCGTACTTCCGCGTCGGCGAGGCTTGAGGCGGAGCGGGGCGAACGTCACGGTCTGACTCTCGCGAGCGGAGCGGAGCCGAAATTCATGGATTCAGATCCCAAGTTCAGCCGCATCCTCCTCAAGCTCTCCGGCGAGGCGCTGATGGGCGGGCTCGACTACGGAACCGACGCCGGCGAGGTGCAGCGGATCGCCCAGCAGGTCGCGGCGATCCGCGCCCGCGGGGTGGAGGTGGCGATCGTGGTCGGCGCCGGCAACATCTACCGCGGTCTGGAGGCGGCGGCGGAGGGGATGGACCGCGCCACCGGCGACTACATGGGGATGCTGGCGACGGTGCTGAACGCCCTCACCCTGCAGGACGCGCTGGAGGGGCTCGACGAGCACACCCGAGTGATGTCGGCGATCGACGTCAAGGAGGTGGCCGAGCCCTACATCCGCCGCCGCGCCATGCGCCACCTCGAGAAGGGCCGCGTGGTGATCTTCGCAGCCGGCACCGGCAACCCGTTCTTCACCACCGACACCGCGGCGGCGCTGCGCGCCCTGGAGATCCACGCCGAGGCGATCCTGATGGCCAAGAACGGGGTCGAAGGGGTCTACGACGCCGACCCGGCGACCCACCCCGACGCCGAGTTCATCCCGGCGATAACCCATCGCGAAGCGATCGAGCGGGGGCTGAAGGTGATGGACTCCACGGCGCTCTCGCTCTGTATGGACAACGACCTGCCGATCTACGTCTTCAACATGGGGGACGAAGGCAACATAGATAGGATCGTCAGCGGCGAGAGGGTGGGCACGCTGGTCTCCAGCGGGCCCGCAGCCTAGCGAGAACGGGGACCCAGTGGATCTGATCGACGAACTGCTCGAAGACGCCAAGGGGCGGATGACGAAGTCGGTCGAGTCGAGCCGCGGCGAGCTGGCCACCGTGCGCACCGGGCGCGCCTCCCCGCACCTGCTCGACCGCATCGTCGTCGACTACTACGGCGCCTCGACGCCGCTCAAGCAGCTGGCGAACGTGGCGACCACCGACGCCCGCCTGCTCACCGTGACCCCATATGACAAGTCCTCACTCGCGGCGATCGAGAAATCGATCCAGGAGTCCGACATCGGGCTGACCCCGAGCAACGACGGCAACGTGATCCGCCTCCAGATCCCGGAGCTGACCGAGGAGCGCCGCCGCGAG
>DATMRN010000253.1:0-13044 GCA_035566275.1 Solirubrobacterales bacterium
ATCGAGCCGGGAGAGACGATCACCGCCGCCTCCTCCAGGACCAGCTCGGAGAACGAGGTGGAGGTGTGGCCGTCGGGCACCGGCGCCCAGACGTAGATCGTCCCCCTCGGTGGATTTACCTCGACGCCGATCTCGCGCAGCGCGCCGACCACCAGGTCGCGGCGGCGGGCGTAGGCTTCGTTGATCCGCTCCAGCGGCTCGCGCGGCCCACGCAATGCCGCCGCGCCGGCCAGCTGCACCGCCTCGAAGAGGCCGGAGTCGACGTTCGTCTTCAGCCGCCAGTAGGCCTGGATCGCCTCGGCGTTGCCGAGGATCGCAGCGCAGCGCCAGCCGGTCATGTTGAAGCCCTTGGAGAGCGAGAAGACCTCAACCCCGACCTCCTTGGCGCCGGGCGTAGCCAGGAAGCTCGGCGCGACGTAGCCGTCGTAGGTCGTCTCCGAGTAGGCGTTGTCGTGGACGACGAGGATCTCGTGCTCACGGGCGAAGGAGACGACCAGCTCGAAGAAGCCTTCGGGGGCGACCGCCCCAGTGGGGTTGTTCGGGTAGTTGATGAACATCAGCCGCGCCCTGGCGGCGACCTCGGGAGGCACCGCGCTCAGATCCGGGGCAAAGCCCAGCTCGGGGACCAACGGCAGAAGCTCCGGCATCGCCCCGGCGAGGATCGGCCCGCCCGTGTAGACGGGATAGCCGGGGTCGGAGGCGAGCGCCACCCCGCCGGGGTCGAGGAAGGCGAAGCAGAGGTTGTAGACGCACTCCTTGGCGCCGATCGCCGGGATCACCTCGCCTTCGGGGTCGATCTCGACCCCGAAGCGCCGGTCGTAGAACTCGGCGAAGGCATCGCGGAACTCCGCGCGGCCGCGGTTGCTCGGGTACTTCTGGTTGGCCGGGTCGGCGACGGCCTCCCGCATCGCCTCGACGATGTGAGGGTAGGTGGGCTCGTCGGGGTCGCCGATCCCGAGGCTGATCACGTCGACGCCGGCGGCGCGCTTGTCGGCGACGCGCCGCTCCAGCTCGGCGAACATGTAGGGAGGCATCGCCTCCAGGCGCTTGGACGGGTCCGTGATCCCCATTGGCGCGGGAATCTAGCCGTCCAGCTCGGAGAGCGCCTGCAGCAGCTCGGGCGAGAGCTCGCCGGAATAGACGGGCTCCGCCCACCCGGTCAGGCGCACGCCGAGGTCGCCGGAGACCTCGACCTCCAGCTCCCCGCCGTCCAGCTCGACGACGATCGGGCTGGCGGCGCCGCGTAGGAAGGCGGTCACCGCGGCGCCAGCGGCGCCGGTGCCCGAGGAGAGCGTCTCCCCCACCCCGCGCTCGAAGATCCGCGCTCGCACCAAACTGCCGTCGATCGCGACGAAGGAGACATTGGTGCGGTTGGGGAACAGCTCGTGAGCTTCGATCGCCGGGCCGATCGCGGCGATGTCGAGGTCCTCCAGCTCCTCTCCGACCTCGATCGCGCACTGCGGGTTGCCGATCGAGACGTGCTGGAAAGCCCACTCGCGACCGCCGGCGGTCAGCGTCCCGGTCCCGTCCTCACCCCCGGAGGGGAAGTCCTTGGAGGCGGTGGAGGCCTTGCCCATGTCGACCGAGCAGGTCAGCTCCGAGGTGATCGTCGGCACGATCGGCCCGGCCGCGGTGTGGATCGAGAAGGTGTCCTCGTCGGTCCAGCCGTGGCGGCGCAGGTAGAGGATCGCCTCCCGCGCCCCGTTGCCCGACAGCTCCGCCTCGGAGCCGTCGGGATTGAAGATCCGCAGCTCGGCGACGAAGCCGGGATCCTCGCTGCGCGCGAGCAGCAGGATCCCGTCCGCCCCAACCCCGAAGTGCGGGTCGCAGAGCCACTCGATCCGCGCCGAGGTCAGCCGCCAAGGCAACCCCTCTGCCTCAATGATGAGGTAGTCGTTGCCCAACGCCTGCCACTTCTCAAACCTCACCCGGGCAGCCTATTCGCCGAGCGCGGCGATGATCTCGGCGGCAACTTCTTCGTCGCTTCGATCGGTGCGGTCGATCGTGCGCACGCCGGCCATCTTCCGCATCCAGGTGAGCTGGCGGCGGGCGTAGTTGCGCGATCGCTTCTTCATCCGCTCGACATCGCCGCCCAGCAGCTCGTCGAACCCGAGCGCCTTGCGTGCGGTCCGCGAGGGTCCGGCGGCCTCGGCCCGCCGCACCTCCTCCGCGGCTCCGGAAGCGACTACCGCTTCGGCCCGAGCATCGATCCGCTCATAGAGCTGGGCCCGGTTCATGTCGAGCCCAAAGATCGCGGTCGGGTGGCGAGTCTCGGCCGACCACAGCTCCGAGTCCTCGGTCCCCGGCGGCGCCTTGACCAGCGACAGCTCCGCCAATGCCGCCCGCAGGTACAGGCCGGTCCCCCCCACCACGATCGGTCGGCGCCCGGCCCCGAGTGCGGCATCGACCTCCGAGTGAGCGAGCCGCATGTAGTCGCCGACGGAAAACGGCTGGGTGACGGGCACGAACTCGACCAGCCGGTGCTCCAGCCGCGCCTGCTCCTCGGTCGTCGCCACCCCCGTCAGCGTGCCCAGGCCCTCATAGACCTGGAGCGCATCCGCCGAGATCGCGACCGCGTCCTCCCGCAGCAGCTCCGCGACAGCGACCGCCACCCCCGTCTTGCCGACAGCCGTCGGCCCGAATATCGCCAGGACCTTCAGGGCACTCGGGAGAGCAGCTTTTCGGCGCCGGCCAGCGTCTGCGAGGTCGCTGCGTCGATCTCGACCCGGACCAGCTCGCCCGGCGCCGCGGTCCCCTCGAAGTTGACCGCCTTGTTGTGGCGTGTGCGCCCACGCAGCCGGGTCGCATCGGTGCGGCTGGTCCCTTCGACCAGCACCTCCATCTCGCGCCCGACGAACCGCTGGGCTCGTTCCCTCGCTCGCCGCTGCACCAGCTCGACCAGCCGCTCCATCCGCTCTCGCTTGACCGGATGGGGAAGCTGCCCACCCATCGTCGCCGCCTCCGTCTCCCGCCGCGGCGAGAAGACGAAGGTGAAGGCGCCGTCGTAGCCGACCTCCGCGACGACCTCGAGCGTCTGCTCGAAGTCGGCCTCGGTCTCGCCGGGAAAGCCGACGATGATGTCGGTGGTGATCGCGCAGTCGGGGACGTGCTCGCGGATCAGCGCGACGCGGTCCATGTAGCGCCGGCGGTCGTAGGTGCGCCGCATCCGCTTGAGGACGGCGCTGGAGCCCGACTGCAGCGGCAGGTGGATGTGCTCGCAGAGGGAGGGCAGCTCCGCGTGGGCGCGTATCACGTCCTCCTTCATGTCCTTCGGGTGCGGGCTGGTGTAGCGGATGCGGTCGATCCCCTCGACCGCGTCGACCCGCTCCAGCAGCTCGGCGAAGCCGATCCTGCGGTCCGCCGGCAGCTCGCGGCCGTAGCTGTTGACGTTCTGGCCGAGCAGGGTGATCTCGCGCACCCCGTCGGCGGCGAGCGCCTCGGCCTCGACGATCAGCTCGTCCGGATCGCGGCTCACCTCGCGCCCCCGGGTCGAGGGGACGATGCAGTAGGCGCAGGCGCAGTTGCAGCCCTGGGAGATCTGCAGCCAACCCTGGAACTCGCGCTCGCGCCGTGTCGGCAGGCGCCCGGAGAGGTCCTCGAACTCGAAGTAGCCCTGGGCGGTCAGCGAGTCGGAGTTGAGGAACTCGGCCAGCCTGTGGATCTGGCCCGGGCCGAAGGCGACGTCGACGAAGGGGAAGCGCTGGAAGACCTCGTCCTTGACCGACTGGGCCCAGCAGCCGCCGACCCCCACGATCCGCTCGGGATCCTCGGACTTGAGCCGCTTCGCCTCGCCGAGGTGGGCGATGAAGCGGCTGTCGGCCGACTCGCGAATCGAGCAGGTGTTGAAGAGGATCAGGTCGGCGCCGTCGCGGCTCTCGGCTTCCTCGTAGCCCAGCGACTCGAGCATCCCCCGCATCCGCTCGGAGTCGTGCACGTTCATCTGGCACCCGAAGGTGGTGACGTGGTAGGAGGCCATCGGCCACGAGGTTAGACCACCTGGCCGCGGCGGACGCGGGAGTGATGGCGGGTCCATATCTGACCTATCCCCGCCATCACGGGAGCAGAGCACGCGGCCAGTTATTTGATGATGAGCGTGCCTTCCATGCCGGCTTCGGCATGCCCGGGCACGGTGCAGAGGAAGGTGTAGGTGCCGGGGGCGAGGTTGGCGCTGACGGAGGTCTTGCCGTTGGCGATCAACTTCGAGATGGCGATCTGCTTGCCGTTCTGCTCGATCGCAACGTCGTGTTCGAGCATCGAGGGGTTCGAGAAGTCGATCGTCACCTTGCCCGGCTTGCTGCTGAGGCTTTTGGTGTCGAAGGCGAGCTGGGTGGGGCTCGCGGCGAGCTTCAGCGTCCCACCGGGGCCTTTGGCCTTAGCCTGGACGGGCGTTTGGCCGCCACCCTGGGCGGGCTGGACGCCACGCGGAGCTCCGCTTTCCTCCAGTTCGATTTCCTTGCCGGCTTTTACCAGTTCGGGTTCCTTCGCCTTCTCCTCGTCCTTGCCGTGCAGCACGGCGAAGGTCGTCGCGCCGCCGACCAGGATCGCGAACCAGAGGATGACCAGGGGGAAGGCCCGCCCCGGGAACTTCTCGGAGCGCAGGCCGAGCAGGCTGATCAGCACGGCCGAGACCGCGAGGGCGATTCCGAAGACGTAGAAGATGTCGCCGTTGCTCATCAGCGAGGCGGGATCCTATTGACTGCGTACAGCCCTATGCGGCCTGCTTGGCGGCCTCCGCCTCGGGGGCGGGAGCGACCTTCGGCGAGGCTTCCGCGCTGCCGTCAATCCCCAGCGCAGCGCGGACTTTCGTCTCGATCTCAGTTGCAATCTCGGGGTTGTCGACGAGGAACTGTTTGGCGTTGTTGCGGCCCTGTCCGAGCCGGGTGTCCCCGTAGGAGAAGAAGGAGCCCGACTTCTGGACCAGCTCCTGCTCGATGCCGAAATCGATCAGGCCGCCCTCGCGTGAGATGCCGACCCCGTACTCGATGTCGAACTCGGCCTGGCGAAACGGCGCCGCCACCTTGTTCTTGACGACCTTGACCCGGACCCGGTTGCCGACCGCCTCGGTCCCCTCCTTGAGGGTCTCGATGCGGCGGATGTCGAGTCGCTGGGACGCGTAGAACTTCAGCGCCCGCCCGCCCGGCTGGGTCTCCGGCGAGCCGAACTGGACGCCGATCTTTTCGCGGATCTGGTTGGTGAAGACGCAAACGGTATTGGTGCGGTTGAGGTTGCCGGCCAGTTTGCGCAGCGCCTGCGACATCAGGCGAGCCTGGAGGCCGACCGTCTGGTCGCCGATCTGGCCGTCCAGCTCGGCTTTCGGCGTCAGCGCCGCGACCGAGTCGATCGCGACCACGTCGATGGCGCTGGAGGCGATCAGCCGGTCGGCGATCTGCAGCGCCTGCTCTCCGTAGTCGGGCTGGGAGACAAGCAACTCGTCGGTGTCGACGCCGATCGCTCGCGCGTAGACCGGGTCCAGCGCGTGCTCGGTGTCGATGAAGGCGCAGATGCCGCCGCGCGCCTGCGCCTCGGCGATGATGTGGTTGACCAGCGTCGTCTTCCCCGAGGACTCCGGGCCGAAGATCTCGACGACCCGCCCGCGCGGGACGCCGCCGATGCCGAGCGCCAGGTCGAGCGCGAGCGCGCCGGTCGGGATCGCATCGATCTGCACCTTGCTGTCGGCGCCGAGGCGCATCAGCGCGCCCTGTCCGAAGTCCCGCTCGATCTGGGTCACCGCGGCCTGCAGGGCCGCGTCCTTTGCCCTGGCGTCCTTCGCCGAGGCGTCCTTCAAGTTCGCTTTCTTGTCTGTAGCCATAGTCTCCGGAAGGTAGAGGGCGGATCGGACGCTCAACCTAGGCCGGTAAGGCGCGCGTCACAAGACGCGAATGGGCCGGAATCGCAACTTTTTCGTGCCCTTAGAGAGGCGGCTCTGCGCCGCTCAGCAGGATGCGCAGCATGTGCATCCCCACCAGCGCCGAGCGCTCGCGGATGTCGCTGCGCCCACCGGGGATGACCGGGTCGCGGGCGAGCGCGGCGCCGTCGGCGAGGCGGGCGTTGAGGCAGGCGTAGCCAACCGGCTTCTCCTCGCTTCCCCCATCCGGGCCGGCGATCCCGGTGATCGAGACCGCCACGTCGGCCCCGAAGCGCTCCAGCGCGCCGAGCGCCATCGCCTCCGCGACCTCCGGCGAGACCGCCCCGTGGGCCTCGATCAGGGCCGGGTCGACGCCCAGCAGCCCCGCCTTCGCCTCGTTCGAGTAGGCGACGACGCCGCCCGCCATATAGGCGGAGGCACCCGGCAGGTCGGTGATCCGCGCCGCCAGCAGGCCGCCGCTGCACGACTCCGCCAACCCCAGGCGCCGCCCGGCCAGCAGCCCCGCCACCTGGGAGTCGATCGTCTCGCCGTCGAGGCTGAACAGATGGCGCTCGTGGCGCACGCTCAGCCCCTCCTTCACCGCCGCGGCCACCGCGGCGGCAGCCTCGCGGTAGCGCACGTCGATCTCGATCTCGCCGCGCCGCAGGCAGGTGGTGATCTCCACCGCGGTGAGCGCCACCCCGTCCGCCTCGATCTCCCGCAGGCTCTTGGCGATCTCGGACTCCGGGATGCCGAACATCCGCATCGTGTAGCCGTGCAGCGGCGTCGCCCGCTCGAGCAGATCCCGCACCGGCACGGCCTCGAGCGCCGCCGGCCACATCGGCTGCAGCTCGCGCGGCGGGCCGGGCAGGACGACGACCACGCGCCCATCGACCGGCACGACCAGCCCCGGCGCGGTTCCCACCGGGTCGAGCGCGATCGCCCCTTCGGGAACCATCGCCTGCTTGCGATTGGCGGCGATCACCGCCTCCTCGTCGAAGTCGAAGCGCCGCGCGAAGCCGCCCAGGATCGCGGCGATCTTGCCCTCGACCTCCTCGTCGAGCGCCAGCTCGCGGCCGGCGAAGCGGGCGACCACCTCCGCCGTCAGGTCGTCCGCGGTCGGGCCGAGGCCGCCCGAGGTGACGATCAGGTCCATGCCCTCGGCCGCCATGAAGCGCAACGCCGCCTCGAGGTCGTTCGGCCGGTCGCCGACGACCAGGATGTGAGCGACGTCGACGCCCAGCTCGGCGAGCCGCTCGGAGACCCATGGGCCGTTGCGGTCGCTTATCCGACCGGTCAGGACCTCGGTCCCTGTGACCACGATCCCCGCTCGGATCAAGCCCGCCACCCCCGGACGCGGGAGCGAACCCGGATCCATATCTGACTCCTCTCCGGGTTCGCGGAAGCAGAGGAGGTGGCGGAATTTGTTCTCACGCGCAGGTCGGCCGTTTGCTTTCGGGCAACTTTTCCAGCCGGCCGCCGGAGTCGATCGAGTACCCGATCGGGCTGGATGTCGCCGGGATGCTCGCCTGCTGTCCGTCGATATTCATCGAGACTTCGCCGTTGCCGAAGGAGACCGTGAAGCTACCGGAGTGGAACGGCCCCTCCCGCGCCCCCGCTTCGAGGATCTGCCCGTCGACCAGTCGTTTGCCGGAGGCGTCGAGCAGGCAGACCCAGACTTCGGCGTTGGCCACCAGGCGCACCGAGACCCCGCTGCGCGGCTTCTGAGCGGGGGGAGCGGTGGCGCGCTTCGCGCCTTTCTTGTGTGTGGGCCCTGTCCCCGTCGTGACTGTTTCCCCTCCCCAGGTGGAGATCCCGACCGCGACCAGCACCGCAACAAGGCAGACGGTGACGATCGCCGTCCAGGCCCGGGTGGAAAGCCTCGGCCCGCGTCGGGGTGGCCGCGGGGATGCCACCGTGGCCTCGGCACGGGGTCCCGGCTCGCCAGACGCACCCACCTCCATCTCGCGCCGGTACTCGTCGGCCAGCCGCTCTCCATCCAGTCCGAGGAAGGAGGCGTAGGTGCGGATGAAGCCGCGCGAGTAGGCGCCGCCGGGCAGCACGTCCCACTCCTCGTTCTCCATCGCCCGCAGGTAGCGGAGCCGGATCTTGGTCACGGCCTCGACCTCGGAAAGGCCTACTTTGCGGCGATTCCGCGTCTTTCGAAGAGTGGCTCCGATCCCGGTGTCCACACTCCTATTGTGGCCAGTCGACTCAGTTCGAGTGAAAGATCTTGACTATGCGCCGTTGTCGACGCCGACCGGCGGGGCAGCCGCCTCGGGCGGTACCTCGGACCCAAGCACACGGTTCAAATCGGCCTCGGTGATCAGCACCTGGCGCGGTTTCGAGCCCTCGTAGCCGGAGATCACCCCGCGCCGCTCGAGCATGTCGATCAGGCGCCCGGCTCGGGTATAGCCGACCCGCAGGCGCCGCTGGATCATCGAGACCGAAGCGGTCTCGGTCTGCACGACCAGCCGTATCGCCTCGTCGAGCAGGTCGTCGCTGTCGGGATCGAAGTCGCCTTCGACACCCTCCTCGGCGATCTCCTCCCGGGTCTCCAACAGCTCTTCCTCGAACTCCGGTTCGCCCTGTCTCGCCCAGTGGTTGGTGATGCGGGCGATCTCCTCCTCGGTGATGAAGGCCCCCTGGACGCGCTGCAGCTTCGAGGTCCCGGCGCCGCGGAACAGCATGTCGCCCTGGCCGAGCAGCGCCTCCGCCCCGCCCTGGTCGAGGATCACCCGCGAGTCGGTCTGGGAGGAGACGGCGAAGGCGATCCGGGCCGGGATGTTGACCTTGATCGTGCCGGTGATGATGTCGGTGGAAGGGCGCTGGGTCGCCAGCACCAGGTGGATGCCGGTGGCACGGGACTTCTGAGCGAGCCGGATAATCGAGTCCTCGACCTCCGCCGGGGCGACCATCATCAGGTCGGCGAGCTCGTCGATCACGCAGAGGATGTGGGGAAGCGGCGCCTCCCCGGCCTTGGCGCGGGCCCGGTTCAGCTCGCCGAGGTTGCGGCAGCGGGCCTCGCCCATGATCCCGTAGCGGCTCTCCATCTCCCCGATCAGGTTGGCGAGGACGTTGGCCGCGAGACGCGGCGAGGTCACCACCGGGGTGAGCAGGTGGGGGACGTTCTCGTAGTGGTTCAGCTCGACCTGCTTGGGATCGACCAGGACCAGGCGCACGTCGTTCGGCGAGGCCTGCATCAGGATCGAGGAGAGGATCGCGTTGACGCAGCCGGACTTGCCCGAGCCGGTGGTGCCGGCGACCAAGACGTGGGGCATCTTCGCCAGGTCGGTCCAGACTGCGTTGCCGTCGATCCCTTTGCCGAGCCAGGCGACCAGCGGCGAGGTCTTCTCCGGTCGCCCCGCGTAGATGTCGCCGAGGCGGACGATGCGCCGCCGCGTGTTGGGGACCTCGACGCCGACGGCCTGCTTGCCGGGAATCGGCGCGAGGATGCGGATGTCGGTCGAGGCAAGCGCGTAGGCGAGGTCGTTGGACAGCTCGGTGACTTTCTTGACCTTGGTGCCGGGAGAGAGGCGCATCTCGTAGCGGGAGACGTGCGGCCCGCTGACGATGCCGACGATCTTCGCCTCGACGCCGAAGTGCCCAAGCGTCTCGACCAGCTTGCGCCCGACGATCTCATGGTCGCGCGGATCCGGCCCCTTGTCTCCCTTCCCCTTCTCCAGCACCTTGGAGGGTGGCGGCCGGTAGTCGATCTCGTCGGAGGTGGTGACGCCCCGCTTCTGGCCCATCGGAGTCAGGGCAGGCGACTCGGGGTGATCGCCAGGGCCCTCATCCGGCCCCGAGAGAGTCAGATCGTGATCGGGACCGGATGAGGGCTGGGTCTCATCAATATTCCGCCCATGGCTCCGGCCTTCGGCCTCCGCCATATGCGGGTAGCTGCCACCTTGCTCAGTGTCATAAACCTCTTGGGCGAAGTCGTCCTCGACCAGGGCAACTGTGGGCTCGAAGTCGTCGTCCTCCGGATAGGTGCTCATCACGTCGGTCGGCCCCGCCCGGGTCTCGAACTCGTTCATCTTCTCCGCACGCCGGGCGTCGCGGTTTTTGATCACCGTCTGCGTCACGTCCCGCCCACCGAGGAAAACCCGCCGCAGCGCCCGCCCGAATCCGCGGAAGACAGCCGAAATAGAGGTCCCGGTAACAAGCACTCCACCGACCACCAGCATCAAGACAGTAAAGATCCGCGCCCCAACCTTCCCAAACAAGTAAGTCAGCGCCGTTTCAACCCCATACCCAACCTTCCCTCCGTTCCAGCCAAAAAAGAGGACGAAGACGAGGTAAACGCCGGCGGCGATCAGGAAGATCCCGATCAAATCCAGGTGCCGCTGCTGCAACCCCTGCGGCATATGCGGCTTCGGCATACGTGACCGGGCTTTCTTCGCTTTAGACCGACGCACGGGCTTCCCCCGCTTCTTACGCACGAACATAGCCACTTCGTTCGACGCCCACCGTCCCTCCCCTGCGCATCTGGGTCTGCGGGGATGGGTGGGGGTGGAGCGTCTTGCACTTTTCCGGCAATCCAATCGCGGCCAGCCGACCACGCCCCACCGGAACAAGTTAAGCGGAACCCCCACCCATCCCCGCCCCACGCCTTAAATTCGCGCTAAATCCGGCTCGGACCGAGGAAACACCGGGCTAACATCAACGAATGCTCACTCAAGCCGACCCAGCAGGCGGCCGCGTCCTGATCGTCGAGGACGACGCCGACATAGCCGACGTCCTGCGCCGCTCCCTGCGTAACGAGGGCTATGAGGTGCAAACCTCGGCCGACGGAGTAGAGGCGCTCGACGTCGCCTCCGGCTTCTTCCCCGACCTGGTCGTCCTCGACCTCGGCCTGCCCCGCCTCGACGGCGTCGAGGTCTGCCGCCGGCTGCGCGCCGACGGCGACGTGCCGATCCTGATGCTGACCGCCCGCGCCGAGACCGAGGATCGCGTCGCCGGCCTCGACAGCGGCGCCGACGACTATCTGGTCAAGCCGTTCGAGCGCCAGGAGCTGCTGGCCCGGATCCGGGCTCTGCTGCGGCGCCGCCCGCCGCGCGGCGCCGCCTCGCTCAGCGTCGGCGACCTCCAGCTCAACCCCGACACCCGCGAGGTGCGGCGGAGCTCGCGGGAGATCGAGCTGACCAACCGCGAGTTCGAGCTGCTCGAGTACTTGATGCGAAACCAGCGCTTGGTGGTCTCACGCGAGCGGCTGCTGGACGAGGTCTGGGGCTATGACCCGATGGCGGCGACCAACACGATCGACGTCTTCATCTCCAACCTGCGGCGCAAGCTGGAGGCCGGGGGCGAGCCGCGCCTGCTCCATACCAAGCGCGGCGCCGGCTACGTGCTGAAGGAGTAGGCGTGGCAGCAGGCGCCAACCGCGCCGCGGGGCGCCTCCGCCGGCTTCGCCCGGGGACCTGGCCTGTTCGCTGGCGCCTGGCCGCGGCCTCGGCGGGGCTGACGCTGGCGATCCTGCTCGTCTTCGCGGCCGTGATCGGCTACCTGGCGGCGGAACGGGTCCGCAGCGACTTCAACCGCGAGCTGCGTGAGTCCACCTCCACCCTGGCCTCCAACACGCGGATCCTCAACACCGCGGAAGGCACCCTCGTGCTTGGCCCGCACCTCCACGACTTCTCCCTCTCCAACGGCGCCATCGCCCGCGTGCTCAATCGCAACGGGGAAGTCCTCTCCTCGACGCACAACGTCGTCAACCTCGGCCCGGTCAGCTCCGGGATCACGGACCGGGGATCGCTTCGCGTCGCGGCGGCCGCGGTGCTCGACCCCAGCGGGACCGTGGTCGGCTACGTCCAGTACGCCCGCAGCGAGGAGCAGGTCAACGACACGATCAACCGGCTGTGGCTGCTGATCGCGGCCGGCGTGCTCGGGGGGACGCTGATGGCGAGCCTCGCCGGCCTGGCCATCGCCGGCCGCGCGATGCGCCCGATCGCCTCCCTGACCGCCACCGCCGGCCAGATCGCCGACACCCGCGACCCCTCCCGCAAGATGCCCCAGCCCAGGGCCGACGATGAGATCGGTGAGCTGGCCCACACCCTGGAGAAGATGCTGCGCTCGCTCGACGCGGCGCGAGCCGAGCGTGAGGGCGCGATGCAGAAGCAGCGCGAGTTCGTCGCCGACGCCTCGCACGAGCTGCGCACCCCGCTGACCAGCGTGCTCGCCAACCTCGAGCTGCTCCAGGCCTCGCTGCAGGCGCCTGGGCAGGCGGAAGGCCGCGAGATGATCGACTCGGCTCTGCGCTCTTCGCGGCGCATGAGCCGGCTGGTCGCCGACCTGCTGCTGCTCGCACGCGCCGATGCCGGCCGGATCGGCGAGCGTCGCCGCTGTGACTTCGCCGAGGTCGCCGGCAACGCCGCGGTCGAGGTCGCGCCGGTGATGGGTGAGCGCCGACTGGTCGTCGACAACGGCCATCCGATCTTCGTTGAGGGCAACCCCGACGAGTTGCACCGGATGGTCGTCAACCTGCTCGACAACGCCGCCCACCACACGCCGACGGGCTCACGGGTCGAGCTGCGGTTGCGCACCGAGGACGGCAGGGCCGTCCTCGAGGTCTCCGACGACGGCCCGGGCATCCCGCCCGAGCTGCGCGACCAGGTCTTCGACCGCTTCGTGCGTGGCAACGGCCCGGCCGACGTCGCCGCCGGCACCGGCACAGGCCTCGGCCTCGCCATAGTCCGCGCCGTCGCCATCTCCCACGGCGGCACCGTCGAGGCCACCGAGTCACCCCAGGGGGGCGCCCTCTTCCGGATCCGATTTAGGACGGGTTTAGACCCCGCCCCTAATTTGGCCAACGGACGAGACACACATGGGTCCGCCGGGGCTCTCCCCAACACCGCTCCGGCGGACCCAGCTTAAGCCGCCGGGCTCTCCCCTCCCTTGAGTCCGGCGGCTTTTTTTCAGACCTCGACGACCACCGGCAGGATCATCGGCCGCCGCCGCAGCCGGTCGTAGACGAACTTGCCGACGGCGTCGTGCAGGTCTTCCTGGATCAGGTGCAGCTCGCGGGTGCCCGCCTCCGCCGCGTCCTCCAGCGAATCCTCGATCGTGTCCTTCAGCTCCTCGACCAGGGCGTCGGCCTCCTCGAGGAAGGCGACGCCGCGGAAGATCACCTCGGGATCGGCGACGACGCTGCCGTCGTCGGAGGCGATCGTCGCGACGACGATGAAGATCCCGTCCGCAGA
>DATMRN010000254.1:0-15908 GCA_035566275.1 Solirubrobacterales bacterium
CCGCCACTGGGTGGGGTCCATGTACCCGTAGGGGCGCCCCTGCCGGCTCGGCTTCAACAGCGGCAGCGTCGCCTTCACCTCGGCGGCGGTCAGCTTCGGTTCGAGGGCGTGGTTGGCTTCCAGCACCGCCTTGGTGGCCGCGTTCGGGCTCTTGACCGCGGCGTTCGTGCCCCGGGCAAGGGCGGCGATGAAGAGGCGGATCGCTTCCGGGTCTTCTTCGAGGCGCTTGCGCTGGGCGACAAGGACCAGCTCGTCGTAGGTGGGGACGCCGAGCCTGTCGACCGGGGTGACGACCGGGGCCTTGCCGCGCTCGCGCAGGTCGACGCCCTCGACGTTGCTGTAGCCGCCGAGCATCGCCTGGGCGCTGCCGCCGGCCAGCGCCGGCAGCAGGCCGAAGCCGACGTTGACGGCCTTGACGGCGGAGGGGGAGAGGTTGGCGCGGGCGAGGATCGTCTTCAGGAAGGCGTTCTGGTAGGGGATGCCGGCGGTGGCGATCGTCTTGCCGCGCAGGTTGCCGACCCCCTTGATCTTCGACTTCTTCAGCCAGATCATCGAGGTCAGCGGCCGGTCGACCAGCGCCCCGACCGCGACCACGTCGAGGCCCTGCTGCCGGGCCAGCACCACCTCGGGCTCATAGGAGATCGCCAGGTCGGTCCGCCCGGCGGCGACCTGCTTGATCGGGGCCGAGGGGTCCGAGGGCGAGCTGATGCTGACGTTGAGGCCGGCTTCGCGGAAGTAGCCGAGCTTCTGCGCCATGTAGATGCCGGCGTGGTCGGGGTTGGGGTAGAAGTCGAGCGTCAGGCCGAAGGGCTGGGCCTTGCCGGTGAGGTCCTCGCTCTTTTCCCCGCAGGCGGCGAGGCCGAGCGCAAGCGCGATCAGGGCCACAGCGAGCGCGATTGCGGGCGTTCGGCGGAGCTTCACCCCCCCTTTCTATCGCCAAGTGACGATGCGGCGCTCTGCGAGGGCAAGCAGGGCGAAGAGGGCGATCGCCATCGCGGCCAGCACGACGACCGAGGCGAACAGCCGCGCCGTCTCCAGCTGGGCGTTGTCCTGGAGCATCAGGTGGCCAAGGCCGGAGTCCGAGCCCGCCCACTCGCCGAAGACGGCGCCGATCACCGCGACGGCGACCGCGATCTTGGCGCCACTGAAGGCGTAGGGCAGCGCCGTCGGCGCCTCGATCCGGAGAAAGGTCTGTCGGCGGGAGGCGTCGAGGGTGCGCATCAGCTTGATCGCGTCAGGGTCGACGGAGCGCAGGCCGTCGAGCGCGTTGACTGTGATCGGGAAGAAGCAAATCAGCGCGACGATCGCCAGCTTCGGGCCGATCCCGTAGCCGAACCAGACGACGAGGATCGGGGCGATGACGATGATCGGAATCGTCTGCGAGGCGATGATCAGCGGGTAGAAGGCGCGCCGCAGCATCGCGGAGAGGTGGAGGGCGACGGCGAAGGCGATGCCGGCGACGAGCGCGCAGCCGAAGCCGAGCAGCACCTCCTTCAGCGTCACCCAGGCGTTTTCGGCCAGCAGCGAGCGATTCTCCCACAGCGACTTCGCGATCTCGGAGGGGGATGGGACGAGGAAGGATTCGAGGTGCAGGGTGTCGGCGAGCGCGCCGCTGGTCGCGGCCACCTGCCAGGCGCCGATCAGCGCGACGAAGACGAGCGTGGGGAGCAGCCAGCGCTTCACAGCCGCCCAGTCTCGCCGCGTGGTTCCTTAGGGACGCCTTCCGTCCCTAAGGAACCACGCGCGCCGATTGGGGCGCCTTTTCGCAGGGAGGACATGGCCTTCTCGCGGGAAGCGACGAACTTGGGGTCGATCACCGCCGCGTCGCGATCCGGGGCGCGGGGGGCGGGAGCGCTCAGCTCCTCGACGACCCGCGCCGGCCGCGCCGAGAGCACCGCCACCCGGTCGGAGAGGTAGAGCGCCTCCTCGACGTCGTGGGTGACGAGGACCACGGTGCGCGGGTCGGCCTCAAGCGCCCCGGCCAGCCACTGCTGCATCTCGGCCCGGGTGATTGCGTCGAGTGAGGCGAACGGCTCGTCGAGCGCCAGCACCGGCTTGCCGGCGACAAGCGTGCGTAGAAAGGCGACCCGCTGGCGCATCCCGCCCGAGAGCTCGGCGGGGCTCGCGTCCTCGAAGCCGGCGAGGCCGAAGCGCTCGAACAGGGCGTCGGCCTGCCGCCGCGCCTCCCGGCGCCGCAGGCCGCGGTTGCGAAGCGCCAAGGCGGCGTTGTCGATCGCCGAGAACCAGGGCAGCAGCAGGTCGCGCTGGGGCATGTAGGCGCAGCGGGAGAGGCGGCCGCGGGCATCGCCGGCGCCTCCCACCTCGACCTCACCGGCGGAGGGCTCCTGAAGCCCGCAGACCAGCTCCAGCAGCGTCGACTTGCCGCAGCCGGACGGCCCAACCAGGCCGATCACCTCATGCGGCGCCGCCTCCAAGTCGAGCCGCTCGATCGTCCGCAGCTCCCCATAGGAATGCCGCAGCCCGCGGATCGAAACCGCGGCGGCGGGCAGTCCCTCGGCAGGCGGATCTTCCCGGGTGGCGAACTTCGTTGCTTCCACGGCCATCTTGGTATCCTGGCGCACTCCGCGCTCCTGACCAAAAAGGTCGAGAAAGTCGATAAGCAACCCGCGCGGCATTCAGATGGACCCGGCAATCGTCCTATTCGGATTGGGCATCGGCGTGCTCGTCGGCATGACGGGCATGGGTGGTGGATCCCTGATGACGCCGTTGCTGATCCTCATCTTCGGGATCCAGCCGACCACGGCGATCGGCACCGACATCTTCTACTCGGCGATCACCAAGACGGTCGGGGGTTGGCGCCACTTCCAGATGAAGACGGTGAACATGGGCCTGGTCAAGTGGCTGGCGATCGGCAGCGTCCCGGCGGCGGTGATCGGGGTCGCGATCGTCTCCCTCCTCGAGAGGCAGATCGGCGAAGAACAGCTCGACTCGCTCGTCTACGCGGTGCTCGGCGGCACCCTGCTGATGGTCGGGGTCGTCACCCTGGCCCGGGCGCTGATCCTCCGCAACCTGGTCAGCGAGCGCGACGATTTCGAGATCGAGCGCCGCCACAAGGTCGCCGCCGTGGTGATCGGCGCCACCACCGGCTTCGTGATCGGCATCACCTCGGCCGGCTCCGGCACGGTTATCGCGATCCTGCTGATCGCCGTCTTCCGCCTCGCTCCGAAGAAAGTGGTGGGGACCGACGTCTTTCACGCCGCCGTCCTGCTCTGGGCGGCGGGAATCGCCCACTGGATCGGCGGCAACGTCGACTTCACCCTTGCCGCCAACATCCTGATCGGCTCGGTGCCGGGCGTGATAATCGGCGCCGCCCTCTCCGACAAGGCTCCCCAGGGCTTCATCCGCACCGCCCTCGGCCTCGTCCTGATCGGCTCAGGAATCGTCACTATCCAGAAGGGAGATCCCACCGTCTGGCCAATAGCGGCGGGTGTCGCCGCCCTGGGTCTGGGCCTAATCCTGGCAGCCCCCCACTGGCTCAACCGCCGCCGCGCCGCGAACGGCGGGGACCTCGCCCCAGAGACGAGCGGTTAGCGAGCGGCCCAGGCGTCGGGGGAGCCAGCGAGCTGCTCGACTACGGGGGGGAGTTCGCCGGAGACTAGATCCGCGAGGGTTACTTGCTCCAGGACGGCTCGGAGATTTGCTCTCACGGCGATCCAGACTTCCTGCAGGTGCTTGGCGTTGCCGCGGTATTCGATCGACTCTGGGGGTGAGGACTGGACGTGGGCGATCGGCCCCTCGACGGCACGGACGATCTCAGCGATCGTGATGTCGTCGGCAGGACGGGCAAGCCAGTATCCGCCTTTCGCCCCGCGGCGCGCTCGCACGATTCCGGCGTGCTTCAGCTCAAGCAAAATGTGCTCGAGGAATTGCAACGGAATATCCTGCGCCTCGGCAAGCCTCTCCCCCTTGATGGGGCCCTCCTCTGCGGCCGCCAACTCGGCAGCCGCCCGCACTGCGTAATCGGCCTTTGCGGAAACGCGCACGGAGCAAGTAAATCAGCCGAGCCCTCAGTCCTGAGCCGGAACACCCCCCGCGACGACGTTGACGAAGTTCTCCAGGTGCCTCGTGGTCCAGCACTCGAAGGCCCCGTCGCAATACCGCTCGTAGGCGGCCATCACCGAGTCGCCGTAGTTCCAGTAGAGCTTCGGCTCGGGGTTTAGCCAGAAGAGGCGGCCCGCCCGTTCCGCCACCTGAGCGAAGACCTCGGCGTGCGGCTCGCGGCCGTTGGTGCGGGCGTCGCCGAGGACGATCACGGTGGAGCGCGGGTCGAGCTCGTCGGAGATCTTGCCGAGGAACTCGAGCCAGACCCGGCCGTAGTCGGTATAGCCGGAGACGTCGGCGACGCCGCCCTCGCTGGAGATCCGCTGGGCGATGACGCGGAAGTCGCGCTCGTGCTCGAAGACGTCGGTCACCTCGGAGATGCGCTCGATGAAGACGAAGCTGCGCAGTTTGCGGAAGGAGTCGTGGAGCGCGTGCAGGACGGAGAGGAAGAAGACGCTGGCCGAGGTGACCGAGGTGGAGACGTCGCAGAGGACGTAGATCTCCGGCCGCCGCGGGCGCTTCGGCCGGTAGCGCAGGCGCAGGGGCACGCCGCCGGTCTCCAGCGAGGCGCGCATCGTGCGCCGCACGTCGACCGTCTGCCCCTTGCGGCGCCCGCGCTGCTCGTGCCCCAGGGTCGCCAGCCGCCGTTTCATCTGCGAGACCGCGCGGTGCACGGCGGCGAGATCCTGGGTCGGGCTGGTCGGCAGGGCGCGGTCGAGCTCGGCGAGCGGGCGCGAGGGGGGGAGGGTGGAGGTGCGCTCGATCAGGTCGCGTTCCAGCTCGCGGCGCAGGTGGCGCTCGAAACGGTTGAGCTGGTCGCGGTCGATCGGCGGCAGCTCAGCGGCGCCGTCGGAGGCCGGCGGTTGGGCGCCGGCGGAGAGCCCCAGGGTGCGGCGGATCCGCTGCACGTCGACACCGACCACGCCGGAGCCCTCGGCGCGGCGCCCGAAGGCGGCGATCGCCAGCCGCGCCAGGTCGCGCATCTCGCCGTCGTTGCCGTCGATGATCGCCTGGCGGATCTGCTCGCGCAGCTCGTCGATGTCGAGCCGCTCGCCGCCCTCGTGGCGCTGGCCCTCCTCGCCGATCCCGCGCTTGACCGCCTCCGCCTCGGCGGCGCGGAAGAAGAAGCGCTCGAAGAGCAGCTCGAAGACTCGCCGGTCCTCCTGGGACTTGGCGATCGTCGCCGCCAGCGCCTCGCGGAAGTCCTCCTGCGCGGTCCACGGCACCTGGTCCAGCGCCGCGAAGGCGTCGAGGATCTCCGAGGTCCCGACCGCGACCCCCTCGCTGCGCAGCTCCTCGCAGAAGCTCAGCAGCTTCGCCGCCAGGCCCGGGGGGCCGGCGTCGGCCTTCGGCCCATAGGGCGAACCCGACGTTGGCCTCACCCCGCCGTCTGGGTGTGCGCCTCGGCCAGCTTCACCCCGACCCGCTCGGCGACGAGATCGATGTCGGTGCGGTGCTTGACGAGGATCGACATCGATTGCTTGAAGGTCTCACGGTCGATGTCCTCGGCGCCCATCAGCAGCAGCGTCCGCGCCCAGTCGATCGACTCGGCGATCGAGGGCGGCTTCTTCAGGTCGAGGGCGCGGATCATCCGCACCACCTCGACCAGCCGCCGCGCCAGCGCCTCCGGCAGCTCGGGGGCGTGCAGGCGCACGATCTCCATCTCGCGCTCGACCTCGGGGTAGTCGAGCCAGAGGTAGAGGCAGCGGCGCTTCAGCGCCTCGGTCAGCTCGCGCGAGTTGTTCGAGGTCAGCACGACGATCGGCATCGTCGTCGCCGAGACCTGACCCAGCTCGGGGATCGTAATCTGGAAGTCGGAGAGCAGCTCGAGCAGCATCGCCTCGAACTCCTGGTCGGTCTTGTCGATCTCATCGATCAGCAGCACCACCGGCTCGGGGCTGGCGATCGCCTGCATCAGCGGGCGGGTCAAGAGGAACTCGTTGCTGAAGATGTCCTCCTGCACGTCGTCCCATCCTCCATTGGCGCCGCCCGCCTGGATCCGCAGGAGCTGCTTGCGGTAGTTCCACTCATACAGCGCCTTCGCCTCGTCGAGGCCCTCGTAGCACTGCAGGCGGATCAGCTCGCGGCCGGTGGCGCGGGAAAGCGCCTTGGCGAGCTCTGTCTTGCCGACCCCGGCGGGGCCCTCGACCAGCACCGGCTTGCCGAGCCGCTGGGCGAGAAAGGAGACCAGCGCCGCCGGCTCGTCGGCGAGGTAGCCGACCTTCGCCAGCGCGTCCTTCACCTCTGCCACAGAGCCATCGGCCATGGTGGCGATGATAATCCGCCCGGTGCTCGACCTCGCTCCGCCTCTCGCCACGCTGCTGCCCCAGAGCCCCGGCCCCTACGTCGCGCTGCTCCTCATCGGCTTCGGGGTCGGCATCCTCGGGCACCTGACCCGGGCTCGCTGGCTGGTCGCCGCCGGGATCATCCTGATCTTCCTCGGCGCCTTTCTCTTCCCCCTCGCGATCAACCTGACCACCGATAACCGGCCACCGTCGATCCAGACCTCACCCTAGGACCCCTTCTAGCCTCTACGATCCAGGTCGCAAACCGATCAGCCAGCCAGGAGGGCAAACCGCCTTGAGCCGACTTCGCATCTTCGTCCTGTTCGCAGCCGCGCTCGCGCTCGCAGCCGCGCTTTCCGCCTGTGGCAGCAGCGGGAGCAACAGCAACAAGAACCCCCAGACGGTCGTCAACGACGCGACCCTGAAGGGGATCAAGAGCGGCAACCTGAGCCTGGCGCTCAAGGTCAACGCCGAAGGGAGCGAAGGCGGCAATCTCAACCTCAGCCTCTCCGGCCCGTTCCAGGGCGAGGGCAAGAACCAGCTCCCCCAGCTCAACCTCAGCGCGAAGGCGAACGGCTCGTTCAACGGCAAGAACATCAACTTCGACGGCGGCCTGACGCTGCTCCCCGACAAGGCCTTCGTCAACTACAAGGGCACCGAGTACGAAGTCGACCCGACCACCTTCAGCTTCGTCAAGTCGACGATCGAACGAGCCCAGCAGCGAGGCGGCGCTCAGAGCAAGTCGGCGGGCGCCACCGCCTGCCAGGAAGCGGTCGCCAACCTCAAGGTCGGGGACTTCGTCGAAAACCTCAGAAACGAAGGCAGCTCCGACGTCGGCGGGACCAGCACCACGCACGTCAGCGGCGACCTCAACGTCCCCGGGGCGATCGGCGCGCTGCTTGCACTGACCAAGAACCCGGCATGCAGCGCCCAGCTCGGCGCGGCCGGCCCGCTCCCCTCGGAAGCCGAACTCGACAAAGCCAAGAGTCAGGTGGAGAGCGCCCTGAAGACCGCTCACGTCGACCTCTACGTCGGCAACGACAACATCGTCCGCAAGATCGCGGCCAAACTGTCGATCGAACCGCAGAACGCCTCGAGCGGCGGCCCGAAGAAGGTCGACCTCGAATTCGAACTGTCGATCGACGGCGTCAACGAAGAACAGACGATCGAAGCCCCGTCCGGCGCGAAGCCGCTCAACGACCTCTTCCAGCAGCTCGGGGTCAACCCGCTCGAACTGCTCGGCGCCGCCAGCGGCAAAGGTGGCCTGAGCGGCTCCGGTGGCCTGAGCGGCCTGCTGAACGGGCTGAGCGGCGCGGCCGGGGGCGGCTCCCCGAGCGGCGGCGGATCCGAATCGTCCGGCGGCGGCAGCTCGGGTGGGGGGAACCAGCAGGCTTACCTGAAGTGCCTGCAGGGCGCGACCACCCCGGTCGACCTGCAGAAGTGCGCCGCCCTGCTCAAGTAGCCGCGTAGCGCCAAGCGTCTTGCGCAGGGCCCCGCCGCGCCGGGGCCCTGCGTCTTTGCGCTTACGCTTGCGGCCCGATGAACCCACCGAGGATGAACGCCGCCTTCCTGCGCAGCCCGCAGGGTTGGCCCTACCTGCTGACACCGCTGATCCCGGTCGCGGTGGCGCTCGACTTGGCGGGCACGTCGGCCACCGTCGTCTTCGCCACCTCGGCGCTGGGGATCGTTCCCACGGCGGCTCTCATGGGGCGCGCCACGGAGGAGCTCGCCGCCCGGTCGGGCCCCGGCATCGGCGGCTTGCTCAACGTCACCTTCGGCAACGCCCCGGAGCTGATCATCGCCCTCTTCGCGCTCGGCCAGGGCCTGCACGAGGTCGTCAAGGCCTCGATCGTCGGCTCGATCATCGGCAACATCCTGCTGGTGCTGGGCGCCGCGATGCTGGCCGGCGGCCTGGGGCGCGAGAAGCAGACCTTCAGCCGCACGGGGGCGAGCGTTCAGACCTCGATGCTGCTGCTCGCCGCCGCGGCGTTGCTGATGCCGGCGATCTTCGAGCTGGTCGAGGGCAAGGGCCTGCCCTCCCCGGGCGCGGAAATCGTCAACTACGGCTCGACCGTCGAGCACCTCTCGCTCGCCGTCGCGATCGTCCTCATCGCCACCTATGCGCTGGGACTCGTCTTCTCGCTGAAGACCCACCGCACCCTCTTCAACCCCGAGTACGGGGACGAGGACAGCTGGGGATGGTCGACGCGCACCGCGGTGCTGGCGCTGGCGATCGCCGGGGTGCTGGTCGGCGTCATGTCCGAGGTGCTGGTCGGCTCGATCAGCGAGGCCTCACGCTCGGTCGGGCTGTCGGAGTTCTTCATCGGCGTGATCGTCGTGGCGATCGTCGGCAACGCCGCCGAGCATTGGGTCGCCGTCCTTGTCGCGATGAAAAACAAGATGGACCTCGCGGTCAACATCGCGATCGGCTCCAGCGCCCAGGTCGCCCTCTTCGTCGCCCCGGTGCTGGTGATCGCCTCCTTCTTCCTCGGCCCCCACCCACTGGCCCTGGTCTTCAACGGCTTCGAGCTGGGCGCCGTCCTGCTCGCCGTCCTGATCGCCAACTACGTAACCCAGGACGGCGAGTCGACCTGGTTCGAGGGAGTCCAACTGCTCGCCGTCTACCTCGTCTTCGGAATAGCTTTTTACTACGCCTGAGCGTGCTCAGGCAGCGGACAGCTCGGCGAGCGCCTCGAGCACGACGTCGTCGTGCGTCTTCGGCGAGACTTTGGGGAAGGCCTTGGCGATCTTGCCGTCGGCGTCGATCAGGAAGGTCGCCCGTTGCACGCCCATGTACTTCTTGCCGTACATCGACTTCTCAACCCAGGTGCCGTAGGCGTCGGCGACCGCATGGTCGGCATCGGCCAGCAGCGTGAAGTCGAGGTCGAACTTGCTGGCGAACATCTTCACGTCCTCGACTGTGTCGGGGGAGATACCGAGCACGCGAGCCCCGGCCTCGCGATAGTCGGCTCCGCGGTCGCGGACGCCGCAGGCCTGAATCGTGCAGCCGGGGGTGTCGGCGCGAGGATAAAAATACAGTACGACCGTCTGGCCTCTCAGGTCCGAGAGCTTTACGTGGTCGCCATTCTGGTCGGATAGCTTGAAGTCGGGCGCTTGATCGCTTTGCTGAAGCATCGGCGCCGGAGGCTAGCTCACCGTGAGAGCCGCCGGAACTCCCGTCTGACGGGTACTCGGTCTTTTGAGGGCAAATCTCCGTTGGGCCGGTTGGATAGACATCCGACTTGAACAAGATGTGTATCGTCTCGCTCCGAGATGTCAGACATCACGAATGCGCAAACCATCGACGCAATCTTCGCGGCCCTCGGCGAGCAGCTCGCTGCTGCCGGTGAACGCTACGAGCTCGTCGTGATCGGCGGCTCGGGCCTTCTGGCGCTGGGCATGATCGAGCGCTCGACCCGCGACGTCGACCTCGTCGCCCTGCGCTCTGGTGAGCAGCTGGATAGCGCGAAGCCGCTGCCCGAGCCGCTACGCGTTGCCCGCGATCGCGTTGCCCGGGACTTCTCGCTACCGGCCGAGTGGCTCAACGCCGGCCCCGCTGACTTGCTCGATTTCGGCTTGCCCGAGGGCTTCCTCGAGCGCCTCGAGCGCCGCGACTACGGTGGGAGTCTCACGGTCTACCTAGCTTCTCGCTATGACCAGATTCACTTCAAGCTTTACGCCCTCGTCGATCAGGGCGCCGGCAAGCACGAGGACGATCTGCGTGCCCTGCGGCCGAGCGAGGGTGAGCTGCAAGCGGCCGCCACCTGGGCCCGAACTCACGATCCCTCCGAGGGCTTCGCGGGGATGCTGGGTCAAGTGCTCTCCTATTTGGGGGTCGAGGATGTTGGTCGCCGAACTTAGGGACGAGCTCCAGCACGGACTGAGCTCCTTCCTCTGGGTTCAATGGGCCCAGATGGGCATGATCACCGCCTCATCCCAACGCGACCGCTGGACCGCCGACCCCGAGGCGCTCCTCCTCCTCAGCTTCGAGGTCGGCCGCGAAGACCCACGCCTCTTCGACGAGGTGCTCGACTGGATGCTCGTCAACGAGCGCCTGCTCAGCACTCAGCGGCTGCGGAACTTAGCTCGCGATGACGCCGACCGCGCACTGTCCGGGGCGGCAATCACCTGGGTCGGCCAGTGGCGGCGCAAGGCTCACGCGCCGACTCCGGAGCGTCCGTCCCCCCAAGACCGGACCGAGCCGCTCTTTCTCGACGCCCGCGTACCGGTCAACCATCCCGACCCCGCCTTCCTTGAGTATGAGTTCCTCAAGAGTTGGCGCGAACCGGAGCGGCGCTCAGGCCAGCCGGATCTCTCGGCCCCGATCAACCTGGCGCTGCGACTGCGCAGTCTGCTCGGCGTCGGCGCCCGCGCCGAGGTCGTTCGGGTCCTGCTCACCGTCGACGCGCCACGCATGTCGGTGCAGGCGCTAGCCGCCTCGACCGGCTACGCGAAGCGGAACGTGCAGGAGGCTGCCGCCTCGCTGCGCGCCGCCGGCGCCGCCAACTCTTCGACGCTCGGCAACGAGCAGCGCTTCGAGCTGCCGCGCCAGCGCTGGTTAGAGCTCTTGGAGTTGCCCAGCGCGCCTCTCCACGTGGACTGGCCCCAGCTCTTTCGTGCCCTTCGCGTGCTATTGCGCTGGCTGCGTGAGCCCCGCAATGAAGACCTCTCCGAATACATGCTCGCCAGCGAAGCCCGCCGCGTGCTCGAAGCGGTCGCCGACGATCTGCGCTTCGCTGGCGTCTCGGTCGACCTCGGTGGTCCCGACGGTGCCGAGTACTGGCGCCACTTCGCCTCCGTCGTCCGCGACCTGCCGCCACTGCACTAGGTCGAATGATGTGGAGCACCTTCAGATCTCGGCGGCGATCTCCGGTCGGACCGACTCTGGCGCCTTCTCTCCTCGGAGAGCATCAGTCCTCGCGCCCCGGGTCCTGGCCGTTCTCGTCCTCGTCGAGCTCGTTGTCCCCCTGCTCCAGAGCGGTCTCGGAGACAGAGCCGGTCGCGCCCGGATGGTAGTGCGTCTGGAAGCTCTCCATCAGCCGGTCGCGGTGGTCCTCGTCGACCGGCACCTCGTCGGAGATCCGCACCCACTCGGCTCCCTCGTAGGCCTCCATGTTGAAGACCTCCTGGTCGAGCGAGGTGGAGTCGTCGACCACGACCAGGACCTCGGTCTGGGGGTTGAAATACGTCCCCGGCTGCAGCAGCAGCTCCTCGACCTCGTAAAGGTTCTCCTCGGCGGATCCGGCCATCGATCCGATCCTACGAAATCCGCGAGCCGGCGCGCGCCTGGTCTCACGGAGCCGGACCCATCCGCTAATCTTGGAGTTGGTTGACTGACCAGTCAATCGGCGGCGATCGCCCCGGCGGTGGCCCCGGAAAAGGCTTATCGCACGGACGAAAAGGAGTCCCGACCCGTGGTTGACTTCACCCTGACCGACGAGCAGAAGGATCTGCGCGAGCTGGCGCACAACTTCGCCGAGAAAGAGATCCGCAAGGTCGCCTGGGAGTACGACAAGGACGGCACCTGGCCCCAGGACATCATCGAGAAGGCCTGGGAGGTGGGGTTGATGAACACCCACATCCCCGAGGCCTACGGCGGCCCCGGCCTCGACTACCTCTCCGGCTGCCTGATCGAGGAGGAGATGGGGTGGGGGTGCTCCGGCATCGGCACCTCGCTGATGGCAAACGGCCTCGCCTCCGCGCCGATCACCCTCGGCGGCTCCGAGGAGACCAAGAAGAAGTACCTCGGGATGCTCGCCGAGGAGCCGAAGCTGGCCTCCTTCTGCCTGACCGAGCCCGACGCCGGCTCCGACGTGAGCGGGATGAAGACCCGGGCGGTGAAGAAGGGCGACAAGTACGTCGTCAACGGCTCCAAGTGCTTCATCACCAACGGCACCTACGCCGACTACTTCACGGTCTACGCGAAGACCGACCCCGAGGCCGGCCATCGCGGGATCAGCGCCTTCGTCGTCGACGCCGACCTCCCCGGGGTCAGCGTCGACAAGAAGGAGGACAAGATGGGGCAGCGGGCCTCAAACACCGCGACCATCTCCTTCGACGAAGTCGAGATCCCGGCCGAGAACCTGCTCGGCGAGGAGAACAAGGGCTTCAAGCTGGCGATGATGACCCTCGACCGCACCCGCCCGGGCGTCTCGGCGATGGCCGTCGGGATCGGCCGCGCCGCCTTCGAGTACGCCGCCGAGTACTCCAAGGAAAGGGTCCAGTTCGGCGTCCCGATCGCGATGCACCAGGCGATCCAGTTCATGATCGCCGACATGGCGACCAAGGTCGACGCCGGCCGCCTCCTGGTCTGGCATTCCGCCGTCTTGCTCGACCAGGGCAAGCGCAACACCCTGGTCTCCTCGGAGGCCAAGCGCTTCGCCGCCGACTCGGCGATGGAGATCACCGTCGACGCGGTCCAGGTCTACGGCGGCTACGGCTTCATCAAGGAGTACCCGGTCGAGAAACTGATGCGCGACGCGAAGATCATGCAGCTCTACGAGGGGACCAGCCAGATCCAGCGCCTGGTGATCGCCAAAGAGGTGCTGCTGCCGCGCAACATCGACGAGAGCACGCCGGAGTCTCAGGCCGCCGCCAAGGAGGCGAGCGACTCCGAGGCCAGCCAGGCTGAGCAGGCGCCCGCTACGGTCTAGGCATGAACGTTGCCGAGCGCGCCGCTGAGGGAAAGGCGGCGCGCTCGCAGGCTCCCCGCTCCGCCCACGCGGAGTGGGAGCCGCCGGCCGGCCGGGCCGACCCGGTCGAGATCCTCGAGTCCCAGGCGCACTCGCGCGTTCCCGAGCTGGTCCCGATCCGCTACGGGCGGATGGCGGTCTCGCCCTTCACCTTCTTCCGCGGCGCGGCGGCGGTGATGGCGGCGGACCTCGCCGGCACGCCGACATCCGGCCTGCGGGTGCAGTTGTGCGGCGACGCCCATCTCTCCAACTTCGGCGCATTCGCCGCCCCTGACCGCACCCTCGTCTTCGACCTCAACGACTTCGACGAGAGCCTGCCGGGACCCTGGGAGTGGGACGTCAAGCGCCTCACCGCCAGCTTCGCGATCGCCGGCCGGGCCAACGGCTTCAGGCGGAAGGAGCGCCGCGCCGCGGTCCTCGCCGCGACGCGTGGGTACCGCGAGGCGATCCGCGAGTTCGCCGGGATGCGCAACCTGGAGGTCTGGTACGCGCGCCTGGACGCCGAGGCGGTACTTCGGGAGCTGCGCTGCGAGGACCCGGCGGCGGTGGGGCGGGTGGAGAAGGCGGCCGCCAAGGCCCGGAGCAAGGACCACCTGCGGGCGCTGGACCGGCTCACCCACACGGTCGACGGCGAGCTGCGAATCCTCAGCGACCCGCCGCTGCTGGTCCCGGTCGAGGAGCTGCTGCCCGGCGACGAGAGCCGCGACGTGGAGCAGGTGCTGCGGGGGATCCTCGACTCCTACGCCTCGACGCTCCAAGGCGATCGCCGCCACCTGCTGGAGGGCTATCGCTTCCGCCACCTGGCCCGCAAGGTGGTCGGGGTCGGCAGCGTCGGCACCCGCGCCTGGGTCGCCCTGCTGATCGGGCGCGACGACGCCGACCCGCTCTTTCTGCAGGCGAAGGAGGCGGAGGCCTCGGTGCTGGAGCCCTACGCGGGCGAGAGCGAGTTCTCCAACCACGGGCAGCGGGTGGTCGAGGGCCAGCGGCTGATGCAGGCCGCGAGCGACAGCCTGCTCGGCTGGTGCCCGGCGGTCGGCTTCGACGGGCAGGAGCGCGACTTCTACGTGCGCCAGCTCTGGGACTGGAAGCGCTCGGCCGAAATCGAGACGCTGCCCCCGCGAGGGCTGGCGATCTACGGCCGCATGTGCGGCTTGACCCTGGCCCGCGCCCACGCCCGCTCGGGCGACCCGATCGCGATCGGGTCCTACCTGGGCTCCGGCGACGCCTTCGACACGGCGATCGCCGAGTTCTCCGAGCTCTACGCCGACCAGAGCGAGCGCGACCACGCCGCCCTGGTCGAGGCGATCGGCTCCGGGCGCATCGAAGCAGAGGAGGCCTAGCGCTGAAGACCTGGCGGGTCATCCTCATCCTTTCGGCTGCCCAGTTCATCCTCGTGCTCGACACGACGGTGATGAACGTCTCGATCTCCAACGTCGTCGCCGACCTCGATACCACGGTCGAGAAGGTTCAGCTAGCGATCACCGCCTACATGCTGGTGATGGCCTCGACGATGCTGCTGGGCGGCAAGCTCGGGGACATCTGGGGCCGCCGCCGCGCCTTCCGGATCGGGCTGGTCGTATTCGCGATCGGCTCCGGGCTGACCGCGATCACGCCGGGGGTCGGTTTGCTGCTCTTCGGCTGGTCTCTAGTTGAGGGGCTGGGGGCCGCGGTAATGGTCCCGGCCCTGATCGCCCTGATCGCCTCCAACTACGAGGGTCAGAGCCGCGCCACCGCCTACGGGATCATCGGCGCCGTCGCAGCAGCCGGCGCCGCGGCCGGCCCGCTGATCGGCGGCGCGGTGACGACCGCCTGGAGCTGGCGGGTCGTCTTCGCCGGCGAGGTCGTGATCGCGATCTTCGTCCTGCTCGCCTCCAGCCAGATCAAGGACGCGGCGCGGGAGAAGGCCGGCAAGCTCGACTGGGTGGGGGCGCTGCTCTCGATCGCCGGCCTGGTCCTGATCGTCGCCGGCGTCCTGCAGAGCAGCAGCTGGGGCTGGGTCCTGCCGCGCAACCCACCGACGATCGGCGGCAGCGAGATCACCCCGCTCGGGCTCTCCCCGGTGCCGTTCGTGATCCTCGCCGGCTTCGGGGTCCTGCTCGGTTTCGCGCGCTGGTCGGAGCGGCGCGAGCGCCAGGGGGAGGAGCCGCTGCTGCAGATCGCGCTGCTGCGGATCGAGCAGCTGCGGGGCGGTTCGCTGATGATCTTCGCCCAGCAGGTGATCCTGATGGGGACGTTCTTCGCCGTGCCGCTCTACCTCCAGGTGGTGCTCGGCAAGGACGCCTTCGAAACCGGTGTGAAGCTGCTGCCGCTATCGATCGTGATGCTCGTGACCGCCGTGCTGGCCCCGAAGCTGTCGAGCCGGTTCTCGCCGCGGACGATAGTCCGCGCCGGCCTCCTCGCTCTCCTGGTCGCCGTGCTCGGCCTGGTCGGGTCGGTCGAGGAGACGCTCAATTCGGCGGCCTTCGCCGCCTCGCTTGGCGTAATGGGCTTCGGGGCCGGCCTGATGGTCTCCCAGATCGGCAACGTGATCATGTCCTCGGTCGATCGCAGCCAGACCAGCGAGGCGGGGGGCATCCAGGGCACCTTCCAGTACCTCGGCGGCGCCCTCGGCACCGCCCTGGTCGGCGCCGTCCTGCTCGGCGGCCTGACCGGCGCCTTCAACAGCTCGGTAGCCGACAATCCGCAGATCTCGCCTCCCACCCAGGAACGGATTGCAGCGACGACGGAGCAGGGGATCTCCTTCGTCCCCACCTCCACCGTCGAAGCCCAGCTGGCCGACGCGGGCGTCTCACCCACCGAGACCGCCGCGATCTCCAGCGGCTACGACAACTCCCAGGTCGACGCCTTGAAGATCGCCCTGCTTGCCGTG
>DATMRN010000255.1:0-10380 GCA_035566275.1 Solirubrobacterales bacterium
GACCGCGGCCTCTCCTACCTGCGCAGGGCGCAGCGACCCGGCGGCGGCTTCCCGCTCGGCGGCTCGGGCGCGGTCAACTCCCAGTCCACCGGCTGGGCGATTCAGGGGATCGTCGCGGCGGGCGGCAACCCTTCCTCCTACCGCCGCGGCGGCGCCAGCGCCCCCGACTACCTCGCCGCTCGGCAGGCAAGCGACGGCCATTACCGCTACTCCGCCTCCAGCGACCAGACCCCGATCTGGGTGACCGGCGAGGTTCTGGTGGCCGCCGCGGGCAAATCCTTCCCAGTCTCCGTCCCACCCCGCGCCCCCGAAGCTTCTCCAAAGGCGACAAGCCCCAAGCCTTCGTCGACCTCGGGTGTTCCCCCGGCGTCTGCACCCTCGACCACCGCCTCCCCATCCACGCCGGGGAAGGGTGGGTTCGGCGCCCCCCCCGAACGTTTTGCGGCCCCCCCCCGCCAGCCCACGCCCAAGGCGCCAGCCCCAGCCTCCCCAGCGGGGGGACGAGAGAGGGGGGGGTCCGAACCCACCCAATCGGCGCCGTCGGCGTCGGGCCAGCTGACCAGCGACGTGAGCACTGGTGGCAGCTCGTCCCCGTGGATCCCACTGGGCATCGGCCTCGCCACCGGGGGCCTGACCCTCGGCGCCACCTGGTGGCTCGCCCGTCGCCACGGTTGGTAACCGCCGACGGGCCTAAAACCCACGTATATCGTCGGAAATCGGCCCATCGGCCGGCGTCGTGGGGGTCGGCGGCTATGTTCCAGGCATGGATGTCGAGATCGCGATCCGCACGCGGCGAACGCACAAGGCATTCGCCGCCGAGCCGCTTCCGCGGGAGGAGATCGAGGAGCTGCTCGAGCTGGCGCGCTGGGCGCCGAACCATCACCTGACCGCGCCTTGGCGCTTCCGGGTCGTCGGCCCCGGCGCCCTGGCGCGGCTGAAGGAGGCGGCCGGGCCGGAGGGCGCCGCCAAGCTGGACCGCTGCCCGACGCTGGTCGTCGTCTCCTGCCAGCTCGGTGGCGACCCGGTCCAGGACGAGGAGGACCTGCACGCGACGGCCGTCGCCTCCTACATCGTCCTGCTCGCCGCCCACGCTCGCGGCCTCGCCGGCTACTGGCGCACGCCTGGGTTCCTGCGCGCCGAGGAGGGGAGGACCGCGGTGGGGCTGCCGGACTCCGAGCGCTTCGTCGGCCTGCTCCACCTCGGCCACCCGCGCCAGGAGCAGGCCCCGCCGCAGCGGCCGCCGGTCGAGCAGACGACCCTCTACCTCGGCTGATGCTCTCCCGCGCCGACTCGATCGAGGCGATCGCCGGCCGGCGCTTCGAGGTGGTGGTGATCGGCGGCGGCATCACCGGCGCCGGGGTCGCGCTCGACGCCGCCTCGCGCGGCTACTCGGTCGCCCTGCTGGAGCGCGGCGACTACGCGGTCGGCACCTCCAGCCGCTCCTCGAAGATGGTCCACGGCGGCCTCCGCTACCTGCAGAACTTCGACCTCGGGTTGGTCCGCGAGGCGCTGCTGGAGCGCCAGCTGATGGTCCAGCTCGCGCCGCACCTCGTCTACCCGACCCCCTTCCTCGTCCCCGCCCTGGGCGAGGAGCGGCGCGACCGCAAACTCGGGCTCGGGCTCAACATGTACGACGTGATGGCGAGCACCCGCGTCGGTCGCAGCCGCCGCGAGATGCGCTCCTCGAAGGAGATGGACGAGGACTTCTACTGGTCGCCCGACCGCCACCGCACGATCGACCGCGACGAGGTGCTGGAGATGATCCCGGCGCTGCGCCCGCGCGACCCCAAGGACGCCTACCTCTTCTACGACTGCCAGACCGACGACGTCCGCCTCGTCCTCACCGTCCTCGGCGAGGCGGAGCGCTTCGGCTCGACGATGCTGAACGGCGCCGAGGTGACCGAGGTGCTCTCGGCGAACGGCCGCGCCTCCGGCGTCGCCTTCGTCGAGGCCGAGTCGGGCGAGCGCTTCGAGGTGGAGGCAGGCAACGTCGTCAACGCGACCGGCGTCTGGGCCGACCGCCTCCGGCCCGAGGAGGTGGTCGAGGAGGAGGACGTGCCGCGAATCTCACCCAGCCGCGGCACCCACCTGATCCTCGACCAGGCCGACCTGCCGATGGGCCGAGCCGCCTGCATCGTCCCGGCCGGCGAGGGCAGGGCGATCTTCGCCCTGCCCTGGTACGGCCGCACCCTGGTCGGCACTACGGACAACGATTACGAGGGGGACATCTCCCACCCCAAGCCGGCCGAGGACGACGTCGAGTATCTGCTCGACGCGGTCAACTCGTTCTTCGGCGCCTCGATCGCGCAGTCCGACCTGGTCGGCGCCTACGCCGGCGTCCGCCCGCTGATCGCCACCGGCGACCCGCGCAAGTCGGTCGACATCTCCCGCAAAGCGGAGCTGTATGAGACCTCCTCGGGGATGCTGACGATCACCGGCGGCAAGCTGACCACCTGGCGGCGGATGGCGAAGCAGACCGTCGACCGGCTGGTCGAGCGCGAGGGGCGCGAGGCTCCCTGCCACACCGCCGAGATCCCGCTCGGGATGGAGGCGCGCCCGGAGGACCTGAAGGCGCCGGAGGGGGTGGGGGAGGAGGCGGTCTCCCAGCTCGCCTTTCGCTACGGGCACGCCGCCCGCGCCGTCCTCGACCTCGCCTGGAAGGACCCGAAGCTGGCGGCGCCGATCGTCGCGGGCCGCCCCGACCTGCTCGCCGAGGCGGTCGTCGCCGCCCGCCTGGAGCAGGCCCGCACCGTCGCCGACGTGCTGCTGCGCCGCACCCGGCTGGGCATCCTCGCCGCCGCGCAGCTTCGCGGCGCCGACTCGGTCCGCCCGGTCGCCGAGGCGCTCGGCCGCGAGCTGGGCTGGTCGCGCCGCCGCGCAAAGCAGGAGGCCGAGGCCTGGTCGGCCGCCGCCGCCGAGGAGGGCGTCGACCCCGCTCGCGCCGAGCACGGCGGTTGAATAACCTGCCGCTCGATGACCAAGGCCGAGCTCGAGTCCAAGCACCTCGCCGAGCTGCACGCGCTGGCTGCGGAGGAGGGCGTGCCGCGCTACCGGATGCTGCCCCGCGCCGAGCTGATCGAGACGCTGGCGGGCGCCGAGCCGCGACGGGAGGCGCCGCCGCGACGGGAGCGATCCCGCCCTGCCGCTCCTCCCGCCTCCCCCGCGGAGCCGGCTCCAACTCGGGCCCGGCCCTCGGAGGACGAGCCCCCGCGCCCCCGCCGCAGGCGCCGCCGCCGCTTCCGTCGCAGGGGCGGGAGGGGCGGCTCCCCCCGCCAGCACGCCGACCGCTGGCTGGAGGCCTGGAACGCGCACGACCTCGACGCGATCGTCGCCTGCTACGCCGAGGATGTCGACTTTGCGATCCCCGCGGTGGTGGGCGATGCCGCGGAGGGGCGGATCGGCGGCCGCGAGGCGCTGCGCGACCATTTCCGCCACGGCCTCGAGCTGGCGCCCAACCTGACCGTCGCCGAGGAGTCGCTGCTCGAGGGCCCGGGAGGCTTCGCCCTCCTCTACCGGCGCGAGGACGGCCATCGTGCGATCGAGGCGGTCGAGCTGGACGAGTCCGGCCTGGTGGCGCGGGCCCGCGTCTACTACGAGCGCGAGCAGTCCTAGCGACCGAGAGCGTCTACCGGCGGTAGGCGATGCGGCGCCACGACGGCTCCTTGGACAGCTCGATCAGCTCGGAGCCGCGGTCCGGCTGCACGTAGCCGAAGGTCTGGGTGCGCTCGTCGAAGACGACGTCCAGCTCGCCCTCCTTGACGCGCTGGTCCAGCCAGGCGCCGCGGAAGACGAGGCGGCGGATCCAGTGGACGATGCTGCGGTTGGCGGGGCCGACCAGGTCCTCCCAGTTCTCGTTGATGTGTTCGCCGAGGCGGGAGGAGGGCTCGGCTATCTCGCCGCTGACGGCGAGATCGAGCAGGTCGTCCAGCTCGTCCTGGCTGAGGCCCTGGTCGACGAAGCCGAGCTTGACCGCGGCCTGCTCGACGCGCTGGCCGAAGTCGTCCTCGTTGAAGGCGAAGCGAAGCTCGCCGTACTCGAGCACGTAGTCGGAGCCAGACTCGTAGTTCCCTCTGCGGGTCGTCTTCTTATCCACGGTTGAAGCCCATCGGCTCCCGCAAGCCCAGCGGAAGCAGGTTCCGGATCATGCCGATCATCGTAGCCCCGTGTCCGTGCGTAGCCATGCCTGAACGAGGGTTTGCACCCGTCGGGCGGGGGGAGAGGGCGGGCGGCTGTGGCCTTGACTGCCCATGACGGGACCGCGAATCGCACCTCGTCTCGCCACCCTTCCCCGCCGCGCCGTCCTCGGCCGCGAGGTGCCGGTGGCGACCGGCTTCCGCGCCCGTTTGCTGGGACTCGCCTTCCTCGCTCGCGAGCGGACCGGCGTCGGCCTGCTGATCCCCCGTTGCTCCAGCGTCCACACCTTCGGCATGCGCTTCTCGCTCGACCTCGTCTTCCTCGACGAGCGCGGCGCGCCCCTTGCCGTCAGGCGCAACGTGCGGCCGCGCCGTCTCGTCCGCCACCGCCGCGCCGCGGCGGTCCTCGAGATTCCCGCCCGGCAGGGGGGAGAGTTCGCCGCCGCCGCAGCTTTAGGGCGTGAGTGCTTCCGCAGAGACAAGAGATCGCCAGCGTCGTCGTCTGCGAGGACGACACGGTGACGCTGGAGCTGCTCTGCGACCACCTGGTGGCCGACCGGTTCGGGGCGCTGCCGGCCCCCAGCGCCTCCGATGCGCTGCGGCTCTGCCGCTACAACCAGCCCGACCTGCTGCTGCTCGACCTGACCCTGCCCGACGCCTCCGGCCTCGACGTCCTGCGCGAGATCCGCGAGGCCGACGGGGTCGGCTCGCGCTTCGACCCGCGGCTGCCGGTGATCGTCCTGACCGGGCGCGGCGGCGACGCCGACCGGGTGCGGGGGCTGGAGTCCGGCGCCGACGACTACGTGATCAAGCCCTTCCACTACCCGGAGCTGCGGGCGCGAATCGGGGCGATCCTGCGGCGTGGGGCCGACAAGCGCGAGGGGCCGTGCCGGGTGGGGGAGATCGTCATCGACCCGGCGCGGCGGACGGTGACCGTGGGACAGCGGGACGTCCAGCTCTCCAACAAGGAGTTCTCGCTGCTGCGGGCGCTCGCCGCCGACCCGACCCGGGTCTTCTCCAAGGAGGAGCTGTTGCATGGCGTCTGGGGCTACCGCACCCTCGGCCGCACCCGCACCCTCGACTCGCACGCCAGCCGCCTGCGGCGCAAACTCGATCCTGAGCACAGCCGCTACGTCGTCAACTGCTGGGGCGTCGGCTACAGGCTGGTCGATGGATGATGGACCTGGCGAACACCGCGGCCGGCTGGCCGCTGGCCGCCTCGATGGCCGTCGTCCTGACCGCGCAGGGGTTGCGCGCCGGGCGGCGGCGCTACGCCTTGAACGAGGCGCTCCACGAGCTGCGCCGGCCGCTGCAGGCGATCGCCCTGGCCTCGGGCACGGGGACCGGCGAGGTGCGGAGCGTGGACGGCTCGGTGGAGCTGGCGGCGACGGCGCTGGAGCGGCTCGACCGCGAGATCAACGGCGGGCCGGCGGCGGCGGCGCGTGGCGCGGTGCGTTTCCAGCCGCTGCTTCAGGTCTCTGTCGGGCGCTGGAGGGCGCGGGCGGCGATGGGCGGAGGCTCACTGGAGCTGCGCTGGCGGGCGGGCGGGGCGGTCGTCATCGGTGAGCGCTGCGGGCTCTCGCAGGCGCTCGACAACCTGATCGTCAACGCGATCGAGCACGGCGGACCCTCGATCGTCGTCGAGGCCCGCCGGCGGAGCGGCCGGCTGCGCGTCTCGGTGGCGGACTCGGGTCGCTCCTCGCGCCCCGAGTCCCGGCGCGAAAACCCGGCGGAGGTGATCGCCCGGCTCTCCGGGCGCCGGCGGCACGGGCACGGTTTGCCAGTGGTGCGCCAGGTCGCCGCCGCGCACGGCGGCCGCTTCGTGCTGCGCCGCTCCGAACAGGGCTCGCTCGCGGTGCTCGAGCTGCCGCTGGCCGCGGACGACGCCCCACAAGCTGCATGAGCATGTCAATCGCCACGGTGGCAGCCGGTCATTCGAATCCGTGGCGATTGGCGCGCTCATGGGTGGTTCTATGAGTAGACGAGGCCGAGCGGTTGCGTTTCTTCTCTTCGCCCTGATCGCGGCAGCGATTGCGGCCGCGATCGCCGATCGGTACGGGACGAGCATCGCCCGTGGATACGGGGTGCTGCGGCCAGTCGTCGTCGCCGGCGCCGATCTTCCCGCCGGGAGGGCGATCGGTCCCGAGCAGATCGCGGAGCTGGAGGTGCGCCGCGTGCCGGCGCGGTTCGTGCCGCCGGATGCCCTTGCCACACCGGGGCAGGCGCTCGGGCTCGTTCCCCAGGCCGCGCTTCCGGGTGGCTCCTACTTGCTCGCCGCACAGCTGCGCCCGCCGAAGCGGGAGGGGAGCGCGCCCGGGCTCGGCGGCGGCCGCCGCCCGGTCGAGATCTCGGTCAGCGGCGCCGACGCGCTTCTCGCCGCCGGGCCCGAACCGGCGGGGACGAGGGTCGACGTGGTGGTCACCACCGAGCCGAACGGCCCCGGCCCGGGCCGTACCTACGTGGCGGCGTCCGGCGTGCCGCTGATCGGGCTGGGGCCGGGGGAAGATGGCCCGGGCCCAGGCGGCGCTTCGGCCGCGACGCTCGGCCTCACCAAGGACCAGGCTCTGCGGTTGATCGCCGCCGAGAACTTCGCCCGCCAGGTGACCCTGCTGCCGGGGGGTTGAGAGCGGTGCAGGCGCGAGAGCGGAACGTCGCCGAGCTCGCCGGCTCGCTGCGCCTGCGCCTGGTCGAGCGCCGCCGCGCCGAGGCGGCGGCGGGCCACCCGGCCGGCGGCGGGCTGGGGGACGCGGTCCGCGAGCTGGTCGAGGAGCAGGCGGCGCTGCTCGGCGAGCGGGACCGGGAGTCGGTAGCGGTGCGGATCGTGCGGGACACGATCGGCCTCGGCCCGCTCGAGGACCTGCTCGCCGACCCGGCCGTCGAGGAGGTGATGGTCAACGGGCCCGAGCGCGTCTACGTCGAGCGCAGCGGACGGATTGAGCCCGCCGGCGTCGTCTTCTCGGGCGAGGAGGAGCTGCGCAACGCGATCGAGCGCATACTGGCGCCCCTCGGACGGCGGGTCGACGAGCTGAGCCCGATGGTCGACGCCCGCCTCGCCGACGGCTCCCGGGTCAACGTAGTGATCCCGCCGCTGGCGATCGACGGGCCTGCCCTCTCGATTCGCCGCTTCGGGGGGCAGCGGCCGGGGCCGGGCGAGCTGGTCGAGCTGGGGACGCTGAGCGAGGCGCAGCGCCGCGTGTTGGAGGGCGCCGTCGCCGGGCGGCGCAGCGTCCTGGTCAGCGGTGGCACCGGCTCGGGCAAGACGACGCTGCTGAACGCGCTCTCCAGCTTCATCGCGCCCGCCGAGCGGGTGGTGACGATCGAGGACGCGGCCGAGCTGCGGCTCCAGCAGCCTCATGTGGTGCGGCTGGAGAGTCGTCCGGCCGGGGTCGAGGGCGGCGGCGAGGTGACGATTCGCGACCTGCTCCGCAACGCGCTGCGGATGCGGCCCGACCGGATCGTGATCGGCGAGGTCCGCGGCGCCGAGGCCCTCGACCTGCTCACCGCCCTCAACACGGGACACGACGGCGCCCTCTCCACCGTCCACGCCAACTCCCCGGCCGACGCGCTCAGCCGGCTCGAGACGCTCGCCCTGATGGCCGGCGTCGGGCTTCCCCACGAGGCGATCGCCGACCAGGTCCAGCGGGGGATCGGCCTCGTCGTCCACCTGGAGCGGCGCCCCGACGGCGCCCGGCGCGTCACCGAGATCGCCGAGGTGGTGAGGGCTGCCGGGGGGACCGCGGTCCGCTCGCTTCTCGATCCGACGGCCGAGGCATGAGCGGCGGGCCGGGGCTCCTGCCCACCATGGTCGGCGCCGCTGCCGGGGGGCTCGTGGCGCTGGCGGCGCGCGAGGCGGTGCTGGCGAGCCCCGCCGCGGCGCGCTGGCTGCGGATGGCGCTGGAGCCGCTGCGGCGGGCCGGCCGCGAGGGGTACGCGCCCTCGACCCTGGAGCGCCGCCGCCTCGCCGCGCTGGGCGCCGCCGCCGCGGTGCTCGCCGGCTGGTTCCTGGCCGGGGCCTCGGTGGCGCTGCCGCTGGCGGTCGCCGGCCCCGGGCTGGCGGCCTGGGCGATCTCCAGCCGCCGCCGCCGCTACCGCTCGGCGATCGAGCGCGCCCTGCCGGACATCGCCCTCGCGGTCGCCGACTCGCTGACGGCGGGGCGCTCGCTGCGTGCCTCCCTGCCCGCCGCGGCCACCTCGCTCGACGGGCCGCCCGCCACCGAGCTGGCCCACCTCGGCGCCGAGCTGGATCTTGGAGCGCCGACCGCCGACGCGGTCGAGGCCTGGCGGTGGCGGATGCGCTCGGCGCGGGTCGACGCCTTCGCCACGGCGCTGCTCAGCCAGCGGCTCGCCGGCGGCGACCTCGCCGGCCTGCTGCGCCGCTTCGCCGATGGGGCGGCGGAGCGCGACCGGGTGGCGGAGGACGCGAAGGCGGCCACCGCGCAGGCCCGCTTCACCGGGCTGCTCGTCGTCGCGATGCCGACCGGCGGCGCCCTCTTCGCCGAGCTGATCCAGCCGGGCTTCCTGGCCAAGGTCCTGGGCGCGCCCGCCTCAGCCGTCCTCCTCGTCCTTGCCGCGGCGCTGCAGGTGGCCGGCTTCGTCGCGATCCGTCGCTTCTCGAAGGTCGTTGAGTGAGTCCTGCCGGGCTGCTCGCCGCGATCGCCGTCCTGCTCGGCTTCGCGGGCGCCCGCGAGCTGCTCGCCGGCCGCGGGTCCCGGCTCGGAGGATTCGCGCCTGGCTTCGGCATGCGCGGCCGCTCGGCCGCCGCGGCCCTGAAGCTCGGTTTGCCCAACCGGCTCGCCCGCTCCGGGCTCGACTCTCGCGTTCCACTCTCCGCGGTCCTGCTGGCCAAGCTCGCCGGCGCAGCTGCCGGGGGGATCGCGGCCCTGATCGCCGCCCCGGCGGCGCCCGGGCGGATCTCCCTGCTGGTGGCGATCGGGATGCCCGCGGCCGGCTTCGTCGTCCCCGACGCTCTGCTGGAGCGAGAGGCCCGCCGCCGCCGGCGCCGCCTCGTCGGAGCCCTGCCCGACGCCCTCGACCTGCTCGCGGTCGGCGCCACCGCCGGCCGCAGCGCCGCGGCCGGCTTCGAGGAGCTCTCAAAAGCAAGCAATGGCCCCCTCGCCGACGAGCTGCGCATAACAGTCGCCGAGCTCTCCTGCGGGACGCCCATCTCCGAGGCCCTCCGATCCCTCCGCGCCCGAGTCCCGGGCAGCGAGCTGGCAACCCTGATCGCCTCAGTAGAGCGATCCCGCCGCTTCGGCTCTCCGCTGGCAGATCAGCTGCGCCGTCAGTCCAGCGCCCTACGACGAGACCAGCGTCGCGCAGTAGAGGAGCGAGCCGCCCGAGCAGCTCCAAAGATCCAACTGGTCGTGGCTTTAGTTCTAGTCCCTTCGGTCCTCCTCATGATCGCCGCCGGCCTGATCGCCAACGCCGGCACCCTGCTCGGCGGCTTCTAGTGCAAATGGGCTTGCAGGACGGGGTCGTGTTGCAAAGTGGGGGAAAGTGGGGTACTGTGGCGCTCGAGTTGAAGCCCAGGACCGGGGTGGTGAGGCTCCTCCCACCTCATCACCTCGGTCCTAACTCTTTCCGGCCCTCCCGAAAGGAATCGACGCGGTGGCATTTCGGGGTATCTACGAGCACAGTCTCGACTCCAAGGACCGCCTCACGGTTCCGTCCCGGTTCCGCGCGGCGCTCTCCGACGGAGTGGTTCTCTCCAAGGGCTTCGACCCCTGCGTCTGGGTGCACACGACCGCCGAGTTCGAGCAGCTCTCAGACCGCTTCCTGGCGCCGCACAGCCCCTTCGGCCGCGACGCGCGCCTGCTCCGCCGCCGCTTCCACGGCGGCTCCTTCGACGAGACGCTCGACTCCGCCGGGCGCATCCGCCTTCCCAAGCCGCTGATCGAGCACGCGGGCCTCGACGGGCCCTGCGTCGTGACCGGGGCGGGGGAGTATCTGGAGATCTGGAACGCCGAGGCCTGGGCCAAGCAGGAGGAGGAGCTGGACGCCGCGGCCGCCGAGATCGCCGAGGGCCTGTCCGGAAGCGGGGCGCCCGCGTGAGCCTGGCAAGCGCAGCGATCGCACCCGCCACCCTGTCTACGTACATGCCGACCGACCACGAGCCCGTCCTCGCCCCCGAGCTGGCCGCCCTGCTGGCGCCCGAGCCGGGGCAGACCGCCGTCGACTGCACCTTCGGCGGCGGTGGCCACGCACGGCTGATCGCCGAGCGACTGGGGGCGGCCGGGATGCTGGTCTG
>DATMRN010000256.1:0-7506 GCA_035566275.1 Solirubrobacterales bacterium
TGACCTCGCGGGTGACGTGCTCAAGCACGCCGCCGCCTTTGACGCCCGGGGCGACCTCGACGCCCTCCAGCTCGATCGCCACCTCGGCCTGGATCGCCTCGTCGAGCTTCACCTCCTGCAGGTCGATGTGCTGGAGGCTGCCGCGAACCGGGTGCAGCTGCTGCTCCTTGACCACGACCGGGACCGTTTTGGCGCCCTCGACCTCGAGGTCGAACAGCGCGTGACCGTCGGCGAGCACAGCCTGCACCTCGCGCGCGACGACCTGGAAGGGCCGCGCCTCGGAGCCGCCGCTGTAGACGACGCCCGGCACGAAGCCCTCGCGCCGCAACCGGCGGGAGGTCCTGGAGCCGAACTCCCCGCGGGGAGCGACCTTCAGCTTTGCGCGAGCGCCGGCCATCGGACGGGAGAGGATAGAGAAAGAGAGCATATGGAAACCTTCTGCTGTGGCCGACGACTCGAAGATCCCGCAGGGCAGGGTTCGCCGCTCGGCGAAGCTCGGCTCGATCGTCGGCGTGCAGGGCGCCCGCTACGCGGGCACGAAGGCGACCAACGTCGCCCGCTCCGAGGAGGGCGGTAAGGAGCGGCTCGAGCAGCGCCACCTGGAGACGGCGATGAAGATGGTCGGCGCGCTCGGCCAGATGAAGGGCGCGGCGATGAAGCTCGGCCAGTTCGCCTCCTTCATCGACACCGAGTTCATCCCCGAGGAGTACCGCGAGATCTACCAGGAGCAGCTCGCCAAGCTGCGCACCGACGCGCCGCCGATGCCCTGGGAGAAGGTCGAGAAGGTGCTGCTGGAGGAGTACGACGGCGAACCGGTCTCCGAGCTGTTCGCCGAGTTCGAGACCGAGGCCTTCGCCGCCGCCTCGATCGGCCAGGTGCACCGCGCGCGGCTTCTCGACGGGCGCGACGTCGCGGTCAAGATCCAGTACCCCGGAATCGCCGAGGCGATGGAGGCCGACCTGCGCAACGCGGGCACACTGGTGCGGCTGGCCCGCGCCCTCGCCCCCGGGCTCGACGCCAAGGCGATCGCCAGCGAGATCCGCGAGCGGGTGATGGAGGAGCTCGACTACGAGTACGAGGCGCAGAACCAGCGCACCTTCTCCCGCGCCTACCGCGACCACCCGTTCGTCTACGTGCCCGAAGTCGTGACCCGGCTCTCGCGCCGCCGCGTGCTCGTCACCGAGCTGGTCGAGGGCATGGGGTTCGACCAGATCAAGCAGCTGCCCCACGAGGAGCGCAGCCGCTTCGGCGAGATCGTCTTCCGCGGCAGCTTCGGCTCGATCTACCACCTGCAGCACTTCAACGCCGACCCCCACCCCGGCAACTACATTCTGATGGGAGACGGGCGCGTCGCCTTCCTCGACTTCGGGATGACGAAGAAGCTCGACAGCGAGCAGATCGTGCTCGAGCAGAAAGCCTTCGACGCCGCCTCCCGCGACGACCCCGAGGCGTTCCGCGAGGCTCTGCACGTGCTCGGCTTCGTCAAGAAGCCCTCAAAGCTCGACGCCGAGCGGCTGCTGGAGCACATGAGGGCGGTCGGCGGCTGGTACGTGGAAGATCGCGAGATCGAGATCACCCCCCGCCGGGTGATGAAGATCATCGAGTCGACCAACGACCCGCGCTCGGAGTACTTCGACCTGATGCGCCGCGAGTCGATTCCCGCGGACGAGCTGATGGGCCGGCGGATGGAGATCGGCGTCGTCGCCGTACTGGGGCAGCTGCGCGCCAAGCGCAACTGGCACCGGATCGCCCGCGAGTGGGTCTACGCCGACCCGCCGGCGACCGAGCTGGGCGAGCAGGAGTGGGCCTACTTCGAGGGCCGCGGCGTGATGCGCACACCGGGCCTGGCGCAGCACACCTGAGGCTCAGAGCTGCGCGAAGAGGCGCGGGTCGTTCGAGCAGAGGCCGCCGACGCCGGCGGCGATGAGCTTTCGCATTCGCGCCAGGTCGTCGACCGTCCAGGCGATCAGCTCGACACCGGCGATCTCGGCGATGCGGGCGAGCCGGCGGCTGACGAGCGGGTGGTAGACCCACATCGCCGATACCCCCAGCCTCGGCAGGTCTCGCGCCGCCAGCCCGGGCAGGCGCTGGCGCATCACCGCCAAAGCGGCCAGCAGCGGCGCCTTCGCCCAGCGCTTCGAGGCCCAGTCCCTGGTGACTTTGGGATAGGTCCAGCCGCGCCGCAGCCCAGGCTCCAGCTCGCGGATGCGGGCGAGGGAGTACAGCTCCATCGTCGAGACCATCGCCCGGCTCAGCAGGTCCCGCTCCCGCAGCGCCGCGACGATCTCCTCCTCCCGCCCGGGCAGCTTGATGTCGAGGTCGATCTCGACCCGGTCGAGGGGGGGCGCCAGGAAGGCGTCGAGTGCCTCCGTCAGCGCCAGCGGGGTGCGCCGCTTGGCGTCAGCCCAATCGTGGGCAATGACCAGCGGCGCCCGCTCCTGCGCCGGAAGGTGACTGTCGGGGAGCCAGAGCACATCCAGCTCGATCGTGTCGACCCCGGCCTCGACCGCCGCCCCGAAGCTCTCCAGGGTGTTGCCCGGGGCGATCAGGTCGGCGCCCTTGTGGCCGACCAGCCGCAGGCCGTCGGGCGGCACTAGAAGAGCTGGTTCTCGCCGGCGAAGATCTCGGAGACCGAGTCGTCGGTGAAGATGCGGCGGATCGAGTCGGCGAAGGTGCCGGCGGTCGAGAGCACGGTGATGTTGTCCGGCGCGCCGGGGCGCAGCGGCAGGGTGTCGGAGACGACGATCTGCTCGATGCCGGAGCTCTCGTAGGCGAGGCGCTCGTAGGCGGGGCCGGAGAAGACGCCGTGCGTCGCGCAGGCGATCACCCGGGCGGCGCCCTCGTCGAGGACCGTCTGCGCCGCCGCGCAGAGCGTCCCGGCGGTGTCGATCATGTCGTCGACCAGCACCGCCGTGCGGCCCTTGACGTCGCCGACCACGTAGCCGATCTCGGCCACCTGCTGGGCGGGGCGCTCCTTCTCCATCACCGCCCAGTGGGTGCCGATCCGGCGGGCGAAGTTGCGTGCCGTCTTCACCCGGCCGGCGTCGGGGGAGACGATCACCAGCTCGTCGGTGAGTTTCTGGTCGGCGAACCACTGGGTCAGCATCGGCATCGCGGTCATGTGGTCGACCGGGACGTGGAAGAAGCCCTGCACCTGACCGGCGTGTAGATCCATGGTGAGGACGCGGTCGACGCCGACGCCCTCGAGGCACTTGGCGACGATGCGGGCGGAGATCGGCTCGCGCGGCGCCGACTTCTTGTCCTGGCGGGCGTAGCCGTACCAGGGCATGACGGCGATGATCCGGTGCGCGGAGGCGCCCTGCGCAGCGTCGATCATCGTCAGCATCTCCATCAGCGAGTCGTTCGGGGTCATCCCGCTCTGCTCGTTGGCGCAGGTCGACTGGAGGATGAAGACGTCGGCGCCGCGGATCGACTCCTCGTAGCGACAGTAGACCTCGCCGTTGGCGAAGGTCTTCAGGGTCGCCTGGCCGAGGTCGAGGTCGAGCTTGCCGGCGACCTTGGCCGCCAGCTCCATCGAGCTGCGCCCGCCGAAGACCATCAACCGCTTCGAGTAGTCGTGCGGGATGGCGGTCGCCGCCTGGGGACGCTCCTCGATCGTGCTCACGGGCTCTGCTCCTCTCGCATCTCGGTCGCCTTGCGCTCCGCGTATCCCTCGATGTTCCGCTGCTGGTTCTGGCTCACGGCAAGTGCCCCCTCGGGCACATCGTCATCGACCACCGCGCCAGCGCCAGTGTAGGCGGCGTCGCCGACCTCTACCGGCGCGATCAGCATCGTGTCAACGCCGATGCGGACGTTTTTACCGATCACCGTGCGGTTCTTGCGGAATCCGTCGTAGTTGGCGGTGATCGTGCCGGCGCCGAGGTTGCTGCCCTGTCCCACATCGGCGTCGCCTATGTAGGCGAGGTGGGGGACCTTGGCGCCCTCGCCGATCCGCGAGCTCTTGATCTCGACGAAGGCGCCGGCCTTGGCGCCCGGCTCGAGGTGGGCGCCGGGGCGCAGGTAGGCGAAGGGGCCGACGGCGCAGCCGTCGAGGACGTCGCACTCGACCAGGTAGGAGTGCGGGACGGCGACGCCCTCACCGAGCCGGGTGTCGGTCAGCGTGGTCAGCGGCCCGACGACGGAGCCGGCTCCGACCACGGTCTGGCCGCGCAGGCTGGTGCCGGGCTCGATCCGGGCGTCGGCGGCGATCTCGACGCCGGCGTCGACCCAGGTCGAGCCAGGGTCGACGACGGTGACGCCGGCGAGCATGTGGGCCTCGAGGATGCGGCGGCGCGCCTCGGCCTCGATCGCGGCGAGGTCGGCGCGGTTGTTGACGCCCATCGTCACCGCGAGGTCGCCGGCGACGTGGGCGGCGACGGAGTGGTCCGCTTGGCGCAGCGCCGCGAAGACGTCGGGCAGGTAGTACTCGCCCTGGGCGTTGTCGTTGGAGAGGCCGGCCAGCGCCGCGGCAAGGGGCACCGCGTCGAAGGCGTAGGTGCCGGCGTTGATCTCGCGGATCGCCAGCTCCTCGCCGCTGGCGTCGCCGGCGGCTTTGGCCTCGACGACGCGCTCGACCTCACCGGAGGAGTCGCGGACCACGCGCCCGTAGGCGCCGGGATCGTCAAGCTCGATCGTCAGCATCGTCGCGGCGGCGTCGGAGTCAGCGTGGGCCCCAAGCAGGCCGCCGATCACCTCGGCCGACAGCAGCGGCACGTCACCGGAGAGGACGAGGACGGTCTCGCTCGACTTAATCAGCGGCAGCGCCGCCCGCACCGCGCCACCGGTGCCGTCGGACTCGGGCTGGACCACCGTCTCGACGTCCTCGGGCAGGCCGGCGGAGATGTCGCGCCCCGGCGAGACGATCGCCGCTACCCGGCCGGCGCCCGCCTCGCGCGCGGCGAGGATCGGCCAGGCGACCATCGCCCGCCCGCAGACGGGATGCAGCATCTTCGGCAGCGACGAGCGCATTCGGGTGCCCTCGCCCGCCGCCATGACCAGGGTCAGAGGCGAACTCACCCGCAAATCGTAGTCGGGGCGCGTGGGTCCTGTCATGGGGGAGGGGCCTGCGGGCGGTGCAGCGGCTCCGTTCTCGGCCCCTCCCCCATGACACCCGCGCGAGCTACGGCGACGAGAGACGGAAAGCCCGCGCCGCGCTGAGCGTCAGTCAGCTGCTGCGAGCGAGGCCTCAACTGGGGAGCCCGGACTCGAACCGGGATAGCTGGCTCCAAAGGCCAGCGGCTTGCCATTAGCCGACTCCCCAGTGACCGCCTGAAGCTTAGGCGGCCCGTCAGTCCTCCGAGCTACGCGGCACCTTGCCCGCCTCGGCGCCGGGCTCCATCGCCGGGCCGCGAGGCGAGGCTATGCCCAGGACTCGCATCGCCTTGAGGCCGAGGCCCAGCTTCTCGCGGCCCTCGGTGGCGGAGACGTCGTGGCCGCACAGCTCCCTGACCCGCTCGAGGCGGTAGCGGATCGTGTGGCGGTGGGTGAAAAGCTGTTTGGCGGTGGCGGCGACGTTGCCGTCGTTGTCGAGGTAGGCCTCGACGGTCGCCACCAGCTCGGTCTCGTACTGGTCGTCGTAGGCGGAGAGCGGCTCGACCGTCTCGGCGTAGAAGCGCTCCAGCTCGCGCGGGTCCTCGCTCATCGCCGGCAGCAGCAGGCGGTAGGCGCCGGTGTCCTCGAAGGCGAGCAGCGGGCGACCCTCGGCCTCGCCGACGTTGACCGCCAGCCGCGCCTCGCTGCCGGAGCGGTAGAGGTCGACCGGGTCGCCGGCGCGGCGGCTGCGGCCGATCGTCAGGTGGAAGCCGGCGAGGCTGTCCTCCAGCTCCCGCGCCAGCCCGGTGGCGGCGCGCGCCAACTGCTCGTCGCCGGGGGCGGGGACGATCACGGCCACTTCGGCTGCCGCCACCTCGCCGCGGTCCTGGGCGCTCGCCAGCGAGCCGGGAGCGAGCGAGCGCAGCGCCCGCAGCGCCAGGGTCAGCACCCGGGCCCGCCACTCGCCCGTCTGGGCGGCGCGGGGCGCGGCGCGGAGGATCAGCACCCCGGCGCCGGGCTCGAGGTCGGCGCCCAGCTCGGCGGCGCGGGCGACGATGTCGCCGCGGTCGGTCACCTTCCGCTCCAGGACCGCGTCGACGAAGGCCCCCGCCACCTCCTCGCTCTCCCACTCCGGCGAGCGCGAGCGCTCCAGCTCCAGCGCCAGCAGCGTCGTCACCATGCGGGCGATCGCCGGGTCGGGCGCGCCCTTGCCGCGGTAGCGCAGCTCGCCGACCGCGCTGTCGGCCACCCGCAGCTCGACCGTGGTCACGCCCTCTCCGCCTGAGAGCAGCTTCCGCTCCTGGTCCGGGGAGGCGCCGGCCACCGCCAGCACGGCGCTGGAGCGGTCGATCAGCGCGACGCTCGCGTCGAGGACCCTTGCCGCAGCACGCGCCACGGCGGGCAGCCCGGCGCCGGACTCGACCGCCTCGGCCAGCCGCTCGAGCGCTCCGGTCTCTTCGCCGTTTGCAGGCATTTTCTGCCCTTTCGCGGTCGCGGACATCCGATCGTTATCCCCAGCTACCTACCGTGGAGCAGATTGACTATGTCGTTGTAGTAGTAGACGACCGCCAGGCCGATCGCGACCCCGACCACGACCAGCGCCAGGAGCACGAAGAGCGAGAGGAAGCCGGCGGTCGCCTTCTCCCAGAGCCGGCCGTAGGAGCTGAGGGCGGGGACGAGGATCAGGGTGACGAAGGCGACGAGGCTGATCAGCCCCGCCGCCCCGAACAGCAGGTACTGGTTGCCGATCTTTGTCAGCGCGAGGACAGTCACTGCCGTGGATTCTGGCGCACCTGAGAGATGACGAGGGCCACGGCCGCGCAAATGGAGAAGGCGGCGACGCCGAGCGCCCAGCCGGCGCTGACGTCGCTGAGGTAGTGGACGCCGAGGTAGACGCGAGAGAGGCCGACCAGCGCGGTCAGCGCGATCCCCGCCGCGACCACGGCGGCGCCGCGCGCCATCCCGGGCCGCAGGCGCATCACGATCGTCACCGCCAGCCAGACGTAGAGGACCGAGTGGGCCGCGTGGCCGCTGGGGAAGGAGGAGCCGGAGAAGGCGGTCAGCGGGTCGGGCGGACGGGGGCGATCGACCACCACCTTGATCTCCTGGAAGCCGATCGATATCAGCGTCATCCCCGCGATCAGGACCGCGAGCTCGGTCCACCGCCTGCGCGCGGCCAGGAGGGCGGCGCAGACGACGGTCAGGCCCCAGGTCACAACCCCCGAGCCGAGAGCTGTGACCACCTTCGCCACGTCGGTCAACCAACCCGTGCGGAGGCTTTCGACGACTTCCATCGCGGTCATGTCACCCGGCGTCGGGCCCGGTTCACGGCCGACCACGACCGCGTAGGCGACGAGCACGAAGAGGGCGACGGACAGGGTCGCCATCAGCGAGGTGAACTCCAGCCCGAAGGTGCCGCCGGGCGTGACCCGATCCCAGAGGAAGCGGAGCTGGGGCCGGAAGTGCCGGCCGAGG
>DATMRN010000257.1:0-2675 GCA_035566275.1 Solirubrobacterales bacterium
GGATCGGGAAGTCCGGCGAGGTCCCCTTCGCCCGCTGCGGCATCGCCCCCGACAGCCCGTAGGCGATGTGTTCGGAGTCGACATAGGCCCAGTTGAAGAGGAAGTTGATGTGGGAGACCGCCTTCTCGAACTGGGAGGGGCCGGTCATGAATGCGGGTTCGTTGAATTGCGAGAAGCCGATCACCGAGTCGGCCTCGTGGCCATAGGTGCTGCGCTGGTGCACGAAAGCCACCTTGCGGCCGCTCACCTTGCCGCGGGCGAAGACGATCCCGTGGACGGTCCGATACGCGGTCAGGGTCTGGGAGCCGGTCGGGGTCGAGTCGATCGCGTTCGGCGTCCAGCTGTCGGCGCGGACCAGCTTTTCCATCGGCTTGCACTTGCCGCGGTAGAGGTAGTGGAAGCGGTCCTGGCAGAGCACCTCGGCGAAGGTGTCGACGTTGTCGGAGGTCGCCGTCGTGGCGCTCCAGGCGTAGTCGCGGCCGTGGCCCAGCTCGACGTAGAGGTTGACGCCGGCGAAGGCGGCGCCGCGGGCGTCGATGCCCGGCCCGTGCAGGTCCTCCTCCATCAGGATCTGGGGCACGAAGTAGCCGACCTGCGGGCCCATCACCGCGATCGGGTGGCCGGTCGCCGAGTGCTTGGCGGAGACCAGCTCCCAGTTGGAGGCGTGGGCGCCTTCGCGGTAGGCGCGCAGCAGCTGGGCGCCGATGCCGCCGAACCGCCCGCTCGGACGGGCCCGGCTGGCGCCCGCCCCCGACGACGCGGTGGCGATCTTCGTTGCGCTCACCGTGCCGGGGTCGGGCAGCGCCAGGCCGCGCTTGGCGAAGGCGCCGCCGGTCTCGTACGGAAAACGCTTGGAGATCGTGGTCGGGGCTTCTGGGTCGTTCTTGGAGCGGAAGCCGAGCCACGCCTTGCGGCCGGCCTTTTGCCCGTAGCGATTGACGAAAGACTCCATCGTCAGGGCGGAGTTCACCTCGTTGCCCCCGCCGCGGCCGAAGATGCCGCCGATCAGCGAGGCGATCGCGATCACGTCGGTCGGCTTCCACGCTTCCATCGGCTTGTTGAGCAGCGTGTACTCCCCAGGCTTCAGCGCCGGGTTGGCGTTGGCGGCCGCGATGTAGGCGTTGATCCCTTCGACGTAGCTCTGCAGGTCTTCGACCGCCTGCTGGCCCGCTTTGCCGTAGAGCTTGGGGGTCTGGGAGAGCTGCTTTTCCAGGTCGGCTTCGGTGTAGGGCGCGAAGCCCCACTGTGAGGCGTCGGTGGCGGCGTTGGAGCCGCCGAGGAAGGAGGAGAGTTCGGCGCGGCCGGTATGGCGCAGCACGTCCATCAGGAAGAGCCGGTCGGCGGCGCCCGCGTAGCCGGCGCCGAACATCGTGTCGGAGCGGGTGTCGCCGTAGATGTGGGGGATGCCGTAGGAGGAGTCGCGGACGATCGTCACCCCGGGCCGCGGTTCGATCGTCGATTCGACTTCGCCGGGCTTCACCCCGAAGGTCGCGTCCTTAAAGTAGTTGGGGATCTGCGCGTCCGTGAGCGTCGGGCTGCCATAGACGAGGTTTTCGTACAGCGGCTGCTGGTCGGCGAAGTGAGGCGGCAGCATGCCTTTGCCGCGGAAGGCGAAGATCTGGCCGAGGTTGTCGAGCCCGTTCTCACCGGGCGGCAGCACGTTGCGAAATCCCCCGGCGTCGTTCGTCCCATAGGGCTGGACGGCGGCGCCGGCAGACCCGGCCACGGCAAATAAAACGAGCGTGGCCGAGAAAACAAGGACAAGAGCGGCACTCCGGCACGTCTTCACGTATCGAACCTCTTTCCGCGACGATTTTCGTGCGGCGCTCCCACGACCACCATACACAGCACCCTCCCCAGCGGCTAGCTGAGAACCAGAGCGATTGTGAAGCCGTCGTAGCCCTTAATGCCAACCGTCTGAATCGTGGTAGCGCTGACGCGGGGCTCTGCTGCGAGCATCTCGTGGAAGCGGCGCTGGGCCGGGATGGTCGGATCGTCGCTGTTCGCGTCGGCCAGCGCTCCTCCGCGCACGACGTTGTCGGCGACGATCAAGCCACCCGGGCGGGAGTGCTCGAGTGCCCAGGCGAAGTAGTTGGGTGTGTTGACCTTGTCTGCGTCGATGAAGGTCAGGTCGAACGGCCCGGCACTCTCCGCATCCAGCAGCGGCAACGTGTCCAGCGCCGGTCCGACCCGCAGGTCGACGACATCCCCAAGCCCCGCCCGCTCGATGCTCCCGCGGGCCACCTCGGCGTACTCGGGACTGGCCTCCAGCGTGATCAGGCGACCGTCGTCAGGCAGCGCCCGGCCCAGCCAGATCGTGCTGTAGCCACCCAGCGTCCCGAACTCGAGGATCGTCCGCGCGCCTAGGGCCAGCGCCAGCAGCTGCAGCAGCTTCCCCTGCGGCGGCGAAACCTGGATCGCCGGCAGCCCAGCTTCGTCACTCGCCCTCAGCGCCGCATCAAGCGCATCGTCATAAGGCGCCAACAACCCGCTGACGTACTCGTCAACCGCTGTCCACCGCTCCTGCGTCACCCAGTCTCTTCGTGCCAGGGGGTGAGGATGCGGGGACCGTCGGCGGTTACCGCGACGGTGAACTCGAAGTGGGCCGCCAGGGAGCCGTCCTGGGAGTAGACGGCCCAGCCGTCGTCTCCCATCCGCACCAGGGCGCCGCCGGC
>DATMRN010000258.1:0-7627 GCA_035566275.1 Solirubrobacterales bacterium
GAGCGCGACCCCGAGATCGCCAAGCACGCCCCCTACACGACCCCGGTCCGCCGCCTAGACGAGGTCCGCGCCACCCGCCGGCCGATCGTCCGCCAGCCGCTGGGCTAGAGCTCCGGCAGCTCCTGCGTCAGCTCCAGCACCGGGGCGAAGAGGTCGCCTTCGCGCTCGATGCGCTTCAGCACGTCGCTTCCTTCGAAGACCAACGACTCGGTGTCTTCGCGCTCGGTGGCTCGCTCCACCTCGTCCCAGCCGACCGGCGTCGAGACCGTCGGTCGCTCCCGCGCCCGCAGCGAGTAGACGGCGATCGTCGTCTTGCGGCGGTGGTTCTGGGACCAGTCGACGAAGACCTTGCCCCTGCGCTCGACCTTCTTCATCTTCGAGACGACGAGGTCGGGAGTCTGCTTCTCCAGCAGCTGGGCGATCGCGCGGGCGAACGGTTTCGTCTCGTCGTAGGTGATCTCGTCGTTGTTGAGCGGGACGTAGACCTGCAGGCCCTTCGACCCCGAGGTCTTCGGGAAGCACTCGACCTCGAAGTGCCCGAACATCTCCCGCAGCCGCAGGGCCACCCGGCAGCAGTCGAGGATGTCGGCCGGCGGGCCGGGATCGAGATCGAAGGCGAGGACGGTGGGCCGGTCGGGCTCCTCCGCCAGCGAGAGCGAGGGATGCAGCTCGATCGCCGCAAGCTGCGCCATCCAGACCAGTGTCGGGAGGTCTTCGCAGACGCAGAAGTCGATGTCGCCGGCGCGCGGGCCGGCCAGCACCGTCGCCGTCTTCACCCACTCGGGCCGGTGCTTGGGGCAGCGCTTCTCGAAGAAGGCGGCATCGGTGTCGTCGACGCCTTCGGGGAAGCGGCGCAGGGTCAGCGCCCGCCCGGCCAGGTGGGGGACCATCGCCGGCGCCACCTTGGCGTAGTAGTCGACCATCTCCCCCTTGGTGAAGCCGGCCTCCGGGTAGAGGACCTTGTCGAGGTTGGTGAGCTTCAGCTCACGTCCCTCGACCTCAACCTGGCGGTCGGCGCCCACCGGCTACTTGGAAGACTTCGACTTGGCCCGCGAGGCGGCCCGTTTCGGCGCCGCCTTCTTCTTGGGCGCTGCGCGGCTTTTCTTCGTGCCCTGTTTGGGGGCTTTGCCCTTGTCCTTGCTCTGCACCGCGGCGATGCTTTCCTCGAGCGCTGCCATCAGGTCGGGCGCCTTGGTCGGCTCGCGATCCTCGCCCGCGGGGGCCTCGACCAGCTCCTTGCCCTCGGCCTTGCGTTCGATCATCGCCAGCAGCTCCTCGCGGTACTCGTCGCGATAGGCGCCGGGGTCGAAGCGGCTCGTCAGCGAGTCGATCAGCTTCTCCGCCATCTCGACCTCGCGCTTGGCGACCTCCGGCTGCTCGGTGGGGAGCACGTCCTCCAGCTCCGACGGCGGCACCACCTCGTCCGCGAAGCGCATCGTGGTCAGGGTCAGCACCCCGTCGTCCGGGCGGATCGCCGCGAGGTGCTCCTTGTTGCGGAAGACGAAACGCGCGATAGCCACCTTGCCCGAGCCCTCCATCGCCTGGGCAAGGAGCGAGTAGGCCTTCTCGGCGCCCTCCGCTGGCCCCAGGTAGTAGGGGCTGTCGAAGTAGATCGGGTCGATCTCGCCGAGGTCGACGAAGTCCGTGACCTCGATCGCGCGGGTCTTCTTCGGGTCGAGCGAGGCCAGCTCGTCCTTGCTCAGCGGCACGTAGCGGTCCGGCGCGATCTCGAAGGCCTTGACGATCTCCTCGTAGGGGACCTCCTCATCGGTCCCTTCGGCGACCCGGCGGTGGCGGATGCGGGTGCCGTCGGACTCGCGGATCTCGCGCAGGGAGATGCCGCGGCGGGCCACCGCGCTGTAGAGCTTGACGGGCACGTTGAGGAGCCCGAAGCTGATCGAGCCGCTCCAGATCGCTCTTGCCATCAGCAGTTCACCTAACCGGATTCTTCCAGCCGAGAGCCGCCGCCGGCAAAGGGAGCGCCGGCCGGGAGGCATCTTGCGAGCTGTGCGCGATCATGCGGCGGTGCTGTTCGAGCTGCGCGACGTCAGTCTCACCCGCGCCGGCCGCCCGGCCCTCGACGCGGTCAGCGCCGAGATACCCACCGGCGCGACGGCGATCGTCGGCCCCTCCGGCGCCGGCAAGTCGACGCTGCTGCGACTGCTCAACCGGCTCGTCGACCCCGATGCGGGGGCGATCGCCTACCGCGGCCGCCCGCTCCTCGAGCACGACCCGCTGGAGCTGCGGCGCGAGGTCTCGCTGGTCCCGCAGCTGCCGGCGCTGCTCGAGGGGACGGTGGAGTCGAACCTGCGCTACGCGGCCGACCTGGCCGGGAAGGAGCTCGACGCGCCTCTCTGCCTGAGCCTCGCCGGCCTCGACCCGGGGTTCGCCGAGCGCGACGTCGCCAGGCTCTCGGTCGGTGAGCAGCAGCGCACGATGCTGGCCCGCGCCCTCGCCCAGATGCCCGACGTGCTGCTGCTCGACGAGCCGACCTCGGCCCTCGACCACGCCACTCGCGACGCGGTCGAGGCGACCCTGGCCGAGCTGCGGCGCGAGCTCGACATCTCGATCGTCCTGGTCAGCCACGACCCCGAGCAGGCGCGGCGGCTGAGCGACTGGGTGGTGCGGCTGGAGGCCGGCCGGGCGATCGAGGCGGGCCCGCTGGAGCAGGTATTGGCATGACCACCTCGATCCACGTCTCGACCGGGCAGGTGGCGGCGAGCCTGGCGCTGGTCGCCCTCGCCGCCGCGATCTCCTTCTGGCGCAGGGCCGACCTCGACCGTGACATCGCGGTGGCGACGGTCCGCTCCTTCGTCCAGCTGACCGCGATCGGCTACGCGATCAAGCTGATCTTCGAGTCCGACTCGATCTGGCTGGTGCTGGCGCTGCTGGCGGTGATGGTCCTGTTCGGCGCGCTCACCGCGCGCGGCCGCGCCAAGAAGGTCCCCGGCGCCTTCTGGCCGCTGCTGATCGCGCTGGCGGTCGCCGGGGCGAGCACCCTGGGCCTGGTCGTCGTGCTCGGCGTCTTCCACCCGACCCCGCGCTACCTGGTGCCGGTCGGCGGCATGGTGATCGGCAACGCGATGACCGCCTCGGCGGTGGCGCTCAACCGGCTCGGCGACGAGGTCGCCGACTCGCGGGGCAGGATCGAGGCGACCCTCGCCCTCGGCGCGACGGCGCAGGAGGCGGCGGCGCCGATCGTCCGCCGCGCCCTGCGTTCGGGGATGATCACCCTGGTCGACTCGACCAAGACCACCGGGCTGATCTTCTTCCCCGGGACGATGGTCGGGATGCTGCTGGCCGGCGCCAACCCGACCGACGCGGTCCGCCTGCAGCTGATCCTCCTCTACACCCTGCTCGGCAGCGTCGCGATCGCCGGCCTGATCGCGACGACGCTCGCCTACCGCAACTTCTTCACCCCGGCGCAGCAGCTTCGCGAGCTGGAGGGGGCCGAGGCGGGAGCCTGAGCCCGGTCCCGGCGCGCCCCGCCGCTTAGACTCGACTCAAGTGTCCCGCCAGCAGCGACTGACGCTGATCGCGACGATCCTCGGCTCGACGGTCGTCTTCCTCGACTCGACCGTGGTCAACGTGGCGCTGCCGGCGATCGGCAGGGGGCTCCACGTCGGCCTCGCCGGGCAGCAGTGGGTGGTCGAGGCCTACATGCTCTCGCTGGTCTCGCTGCTGCTGGTCGGCGGCAGCCTCGGCGACCAGTTCGGCCGGCAGCGGATGTTCACGATCGGCCTGATCGCCTTCGGCGCCACCTCGATCCTCTGCGCGATCGCCCCCTCGGCCGGACTGTTGATCGGCGCCCGCGCCCTGCAGGGGGTCGCCGGGGCGCTGCTCGTGCCCGGCTCGCTGGCGATCGTCGCCGCCAGCTTCGAGGGCGAGTCGCGGGGCCGTGCCGTGGGGACCTGGACCGCCTGGACCGGGATCGCGACCGTGGTCGGCCCGGCCGGAGGGGGCGCCCTGATCGGGCTGCTCTCCTGGCGGGCGATCTTCTGGGTCAACATCCCGCTGATCGCGGTCACCGTGGCGCTCACCCTGCACTCGGTGAAGGAGAGTCGCGACCCCGACGCCTTCCGCGGCATCGACTGGCTCGGGATCGCGCTCTCGGCGGCCGGGCTCGGCGGACCCGTCTTCGCCCTGATCGAGCAGCCGACCCACGGCTGGGGGGACCCGCTGGTCTGGGCGCCGCTGGTCGCAGGGATCGTCTGCTTCGCCCTCTTCGTGCTGCACGAGGCGCGCGCCCGTCACCCGATGCTCGACCTCGCCCTGTTCAAGATCCGCAACTTCGCCGTCGCCAACCTGACCACGCTCGCCGCCTACGCCGGGTTGATCGGCGGGCTCTTCTTCGTCGGCCTCTTCCTCCAGCAGATCGCCGGCTACTCGCCCCTGGAGGCCGGCCTGGCGACGACCCCGGTCTCGATCGTCCTCTTCGTCCTTTCGCCACGCTTCGGCAAGCTCGCCTCCGGGGTCGGGCCGCGGCTGCCGATGACCGCCGGCCCGATCGTCGGCGGCCTCGGGCTGCTCCTGCTGCTGCGGGTCGGGGCAAACGCCAGCTACGTCACCGACGTGCTGCCGGCGATCCTCGTCTTCGGCCTCGGCCTCTCGGCGACGGTGGCGCCGCTTACCGCGACGGTGCTCGATTCGGTCGAGGAGCGCCACGTCGGGGTCGCCTCGGGCGCCAACAACGGCATCGCCCGGGTGGCGGGCCTGCTGGCGATCGCCATCCTCGGGGCGGTCATCTCCGCCCACTTCGGGACCGCCCTGGATTCCGAACTCGGCTCGCGCCCGCTCAGCCCGGCGGCGCAGGCGGACGTCTCCGAAGCCAAGGAACAGCCGCTGGGGAGGCCGAAGACGGGAGACCTCGCCGTCGCCGAGGCAGCCCGGCTGGGCAGCGCCGCCGACGGCGCCTCGACCTCGGCCTTCCATCTCGGGATCGGCATTGCCGGCATCCTGATGATCGTCGGCGGTGTCATATCCGGCTTCGGGATCGAGGACCCGCGGCGGCGGATTGAAGCAGTGCCTGCGGGTGCCGCGGCGGCCGCGGGCGAGTGCGGGCACGGGCCCGACGCCGACCGCGCCGCGGGCGAGCCTGTCGTGGCGCCCGGCAGCGACGCGCCCGAGCCTGAACCAGCATAGGGTTTGCAGGCATGAGCGGGCCAATCGATACGGTGGCAGCCGGGTATTCGAATCCGGGTCGATTGGCCCGCTCATGCTCTTTATGAAGATCTTCTCGGGGATCCAGCCGACGGGTCGCAAGCACCTCGGCAACTACATCGGGGCGATCCGCCAGTACGTCGAGGGCCAGGACCGGGGCGAGCCGGCGATCTTCTGCATCGTCGACCTGCACGCGATCTCGATCGCCTACGAGCCCGCCGAGCTGCGCGAGCGCCTCTACGACACGACCGCGATCCTGCTCGCCGCCGGCCTCGACCCGGGGCGCTGCATCCTCTTCCGCCAGTCCGACGTGCGCGAGCACACCGAGCTGACCTGGCTGCTCTCCGCCGTCACCGCCCACGGCGACCTCAACCGCATGCACCAGTTCAAGGACAAGTCGGCGAAGCAGCGCGAGCTGGTCTCGGCGGCGCTCTTCCTCTACCCGGTGCTGCAGGCCGCCGACGTGCTCGCCTACAAGGCGGCCGAGGTGCCGGTCGGCGAGGACCAGCGCCAGCACATCGAGCTGATGCGGGAGATCGCCCGCCGCTTCAACGAGCGCTTCGGCGAGACGCTGGTCGAGCCCGAGCACCGCATTCCCGAGGTCGGCGCCCGGATCATGGACCTGCAGGAGCCGGAGCGGAAGATGTCGACCACCGGCGCCACCGAGGCCGGCACCGTATACGTCCTCGACGAGCCCGACGCGATCCGCAAGAAGCTCGGCGCCGCCGTCACCGACTCCGGGCGGGAGATTCGCCGGGGCGAGGACAAGGCGGGCATCGCCAACCTGATCGAGATCCTCGCCGTCGCCAGGGGCGCGGACCCGACCGAGGTCGAGCGCGAGTTCGAGGGCGCTGGCTACGGGGATTTCAAGAAGGCGGTCGCCGAGGGCGTCGTCGAGCTGCTCGCCCCCGTCCGCGAGCGCTACGCGGAGCTACGCCCCGACAAGGCGGCGCTGGAGTTGGCGCTCGTGGAGGGCGCCGAGAAGGCTCGCGCGATCGCCTCGCAGACCCTCGCCGAGGTCCGCGAGCGCATGGGTGTCGGTGCCCCGCGTTAACTTGAGCCTGTGACCGTCGCCGAGCTCGACCTCGACCTCGACGTATTCGCCGGCCCCTTCGACCTGCTGATGGCGGTCGTCCTGCGCGAGGAGGTGAGCCTGCTCGAGGTCGAGCTGGGCGAGGTCGTCGTCGCCTACGTCGAGCACCTTGAGCGCGAGGGCGAGCTGGAGCTGGAGGTGGCGACCGAGTTCCTGGTCCTGATCGCGGCGCTGCTGGAGCTGAAGTCGCGGCTGATGCTGCCCGGGGCCGAGGAGGACGCCGAGGAGCTCGGCCCCGAGGAGGCGGTCGAGGAGCTGCTGGCGAGGATGCTCGAGTACCGCCGCTACCGCGAGGCCTCCGGGGCCCTGGTCGAGCGCTTCGAGGCGGCGCGCGGCTACCTCTACCGCTCGGCGTCGCTGCCGACGGAGCTGCGCCGGGTCGCGGTCGAGGCGGCCACCGCCGTCTACGACCCCGAGCGGCTCGGCGCCGCCCTCGGCGACCTGCTGGCGGCGCCCCCCGAGGTCGACACCAGCCATATCCGCGTCACCGTCTCGCTGGAGCGGCGGCTGCGCGCCCTGCGCGACGCGCTGGCGCGGCGACCCAGCTTCGACTTCGACGAGCAGTTCGGCGGCGAGGACCGGCTGACCCAGGCGGTGACGCTGTTCGCGCTGCTGGAGCTGTACCGCAAGGGCGAGGTGACCTGGAAGCAGAGCAAGCCGTTCGGCCCGATCGAGATCAGGAAGGCGGTGGCAAGTAACTCATGAGTGACCTGGGGCGGACGATCGAGGCGCTGCTCTTCCTCTCCGCCCAGCCGGTCAGCGCCGCCGACCTGGCCGAGGCGACGGAGGCCACCGCGGGCCAGGTCGCGGAGGCGATCGAGCTGCTGCGCGAGGACCTCGGCGAGGGCAGGCGGGGCGTCGTCCTGCGCGAGGTCGCCGGCGGCTTCTCGCTGGCCAGCGACCCGGCCAGCGAGGAGGCGGCGCGGCGGCTGCTGGCCAAGCCGCGCACGCCGCCGCTTACCCAGGCCCAGGCCGAGACGCTGGCGATCGTCGCCTACCTGCAGCCGGTCTCGCGGCCGGAGGTTGCTCGCATCCGCGGCGTCTCCTCGGAGTCCGCGGTGCAGACGCTGGCCGAGCGGGGCCTGATCGAGGAGTCCGGCCGCTCCCGCTTCGGCGCCGCCATCTTCAAGACCACGGAGCTGTTCGAGCGGCTGTTTGGACTGGCCGGATTGGACCAGCTTCCCGATCCGTCGCGATTCGACCCGACGCCGGAGGATGAGCGGGAGCTGCGCGAGCGGTTGCTGAAGGCCGGGGAGCAAAGAGCGGAGCCATGAGGTGGGGGAGGGGCGGGGGTCGGTCCCGGCTACGCCTAAGCCCCGCCTTCGGCGGGGCTGATCTCGAGCGCCCTTCGGGCGCGGGAGACACTCCGCGGTG
>DATMRN010000259.1:0-6634 GCA_035566275.1 Solirubrobacterales bacterium
AGAACCGGACGAGGGCGCGGGCGGCCCCTACCGCTCCGGCTAGGGCAGGAGGTTGACTGCGGCAGCGAGGCCGACGGCGCCGACGGTGATCGAGTAGCCGGTGTAGCCGCCGATCGCGAACAGGACGACGGCGATCGCGCAGATCGCCACCACGGTGATCCATGAGGCTCGAACCAGGGACACGGCCCGGTATTTTCACGTAGATGCCCGACGGCGGCGCCACAGAGGTCGTTTCCGGCGACGCCGCGGAGCAGGCGCTGGCCTACCTGGCCGAGATGTCGCCGGACCTGCGCGGCGCCGCGATCCTCGATTCCGCCGGCGCGGTGCTGGCGGCCGCCGGGCATCCGGATCGCTGGCGTGAGGACGCCGCGGCCCTGCTCGATGTCGCCGACCGGGCCGGCGGTGAGCCGGTCGAGCAGGTCCACGTCGCCACCGAGCAGGGGGAGGTCTTCGTCGTTCGCAGCGCCGGGCTCGCCGCCGTCGCGGTGACCGAGCGCTTCGCGCTCGCCTCGCTGATGTTCTTCGACATGCGCTCGGTGTTGCGCGACCTGGCCGCTACCGCTGGCCGACGGGACGAAAACCGACGTATATCGGGGGAAATCGGCCCGTCGGCCCCTGGTTCGGGTGAGGGCTGATGCCGACGAAGCCGCACCGCGTCCTGCTCGACCGCGTCTCCGGCTATGCCGAGGAGGCGGCAGCCTTCATGCGCCGCCGCCGCGTCGCCCGCCGCCCCTTCGCCCGCCTCTACTACCCGAACGGCCGCAGCAGCGACCACGCCGCCGACTCGGTCGCCGGCGGCGAGCTGTTCGTCGCCGCGGGGCGCCTGATCGAGGTGGCCGGGAAGAAGCCGAAGCCGTGAGTGGGCTGATCGAGCCCGCCGTCGCCGAGCGCGTGCTGGCGCGGGCGCTCGCCCGCGGCGGCGAGTTCGCCGAGGTGTTCGCCGAACGCCGCCGCGGGCTCTCGATGTCGATCGACGAGTCGCGGGTCGAGTCGGTCCAGTCGGGCGCCGAGGAGGGCGCCGGCGTCAGAGTCGTCAACGCGGGCACCACCTACTTCGCCCACGTCGACGGGCTCGACCCCGGCGACCTCGAGCGTGCCGCCGCGGAGGCCGCCTCGGCGCTGCGGGGGGACCGGGCCGAGCCACGCCCCCTGGAGGCCGCCGGCCGGGTGACCCCGCTGCCGATCGAGCGGCGCCCCGAGGACGTCCCGGCCGGGCGCAAGGCGGCGCTGCTGCGCGAGCTGGACGAGCGCGGCCGCGCCGCGGGTGGCGAGGTAGACCAGCTCTCGGCCGCCTATGGCGAGGCCCGCCGCGATGTCACGGTCGCCAACTCCGAGGGCCTCTTCAGCGGCGACGATCGCACCCGCGTGCGGCTCGTCGCCCAGGCGGTGGCGCGGCGCGGCGGCGTGGTCCAGACCGGCGCCGAGACCCTCGGCGCGCACCGCGGCTTCGAGCTGCTCGAAGACGACCCGGCGCGGATCGCCGAGCGGGCCGCCCGCAAGGCCTTGACCCTGCTCGACGCCGACCCGGCCCCGGCGGGCTCGATGCCGGTCGTGGTCGGCGGCGGTTTCGGCGGCGTTCTCTTCCACGAGATGACCGGCCACGGGCTGGAGGCCGACCACGTGCAGAAGGGGGCGAGCGTCTACGCGGGCAAGCTCGGCGAGCAGGTCGCCCAGCCGTTGCTCAGCGCCTATGACGACGGCCGTCTGCCGGAGGAGTGGGGGTCCGACGCGATCGACGACGAGGGGACGCCCACCCAGAAGACCATGGTGATTGAGGACGGCCGGCTCATCGCCTTCCTCTACGACCGGCTGTGCGCCGGGCGCGACGGGGTCGCCTCGACCGGCAACGGCCGCCGCGAGAGCTTTCGCCACCTGCCGATCCCCCGCATGACCAACACCTACATCGCCCCCGGCGACGCCTCGCCCGAGGCGTTGATCGCCGAGGTGGAGCAGGGCTTCTACGCGGTCTCCTTCGCCGGCGGCCAGGTCGATCCGGCGACCGGCGACTTCGTCTTCGGCGTCTCCGAGGGCTACCTGATCGAGGGCGGCAGGGTGACCAGGCCGTGCCGGGGGGCGACGCTGATCGGCAACTGCCTGGAGGCCCTGGCGGCGATCGACGCGGTCGGCGACGACTTCGAGATGAAGACCGGCATCTGCGGGAAGGGCGGGCAGAAAGTGCCGGTCGGGACCGGCCAGGGCCACGTCCGGATTCGGGCGATGACGGTCGGGGGGACGGCGCTGTGACCCGGAGCGACCGAGCGTCCATTCCGATTCCTCGTGAGGGAGCGAAGCGAAAGATGTCTGTGACCGAGCTGGGCGCGGTGGCGGAGCGCGCCGTGGAGGCCGCGCTGGGCGCGGGGGCCGGCGATGCCGAGGCCTACGCCTCGGAGGAGAGCGGGCGCGAGGTCCGCGTGCACGGCGGGGAGGTAGAGAGCCTGACGGCGGCGACGCAGCGGGGGATCGGCGTGCGGGCCTGGATCGGCGGCCGGGTCGGCTACGCCTACGGAACCGACTTCTCCGAGCCGGGCGTCGCCGCGACCGCCGCCCGCGCGGCCGAGGCGGCACGGGTCGCCGACGAGGACGAGTTCGCCGGGCCGCCTCAGCCGGCCGCCGCGGCATCGATCGAGGGCCTCAGCGACCCCTCGATCGGGGCGTGGGGGACCGCCCGCGTGGCCGAGCTGGCGCTCGCGGTGGAGCGGGCGGCGCTCGCCTCCGATCCGCGGATCGCCGGAGTCGAGACGGCGGTCTACGCGGATTCCACCGGCCGGGTCGCGATCGCCTCCTCGACCGGCGTCGGCGGGGAGTTCGAGGCATCGAGCGCCCACGCCTACCTGCAGGCGCTGGCAGAGGGCGACGGAGGGCGGGAGACCGGCCTCGGCTTCGGCATGGCGCGCGGTCCTGCCGGTCTCGACCCCGCGGCGATCGGAGGCGAGGGAGCGGAGCGCGCCGTCGCGATGATCGGCGCCCGCAAGCCGGCCTCGCGCTCCTGCCCCGTTGTCCTCGACCCCACCGTCGCCGCCAGCTTCGCCGGGCTGATCGGCTCGACCCTGGGCGCCGACGCGGTGCAGCGCGGCCGCTCGCCGTTCGCGGAGCGGCTTGGCGCCGAGGTCGCCAGCGAGGCGCTGGCCCTGCACGACGACGGGCTCGACCCCGACGGCCCCGCCTCCTCGCCCTTCGACGGCGAGGGCGTCCCCCGCCGCCGCACCGCGCTGATCGAGGACGGGCGGCTGCGGACCTACCTGCACGACACCTACACGGGGCGACGCGGCGACGCCGCCTCGACCGGCAACGCCGGGCGCAGCGGCTATCGCTCGCAACCCTCGGTCTCAGCCTCCAACCTGGTTGTCGCGGCGGGCTCGCTCTCGCTCGAGGAGCTGCTGCGCGAGGCCGGCGAGGGCGTCTACATCACCGACGTCGCCGGCCTGCACTCCGGGGTCAACCCCGTCTCCGGCGTCTTCTCGGTGGGCGCCTCGGGCCGGGCGATCCGCGGTGGCGAGGCGGCCGAGCCGGTGCGCGAGCTCGCGATCGCCAGCGACCTCGTCTCGATGCTGCGCGCCGTCCGCGCCGCCGGCGCGGACGCGCGCTGGGTCCCGTTCGGCGGCTCGGTCCGGACCCCGTCGCTGCTGATCGGCGAGATGACGGTCAGCGGCTCCTGACGCTTACGCCGTGCCCGCTGTTAGATTGCGGCCGTCTTCAATCTCCGAGGAGGAACTTCGACGTGACAAAGGCTGAGTTTCTGGATCAACTGTCAGGCGACGAGCGGGTCGGCAGCAAGAAGGCCGCCGGCGACGCGGTCGACGCCGTGCTCGAGGCGATCACCGATGCGCTGAGCAACGGCGGCGAGGTCAGCTTCACCGGCTTCGGCAAATTCCACGTCGCCGAGCGCGGCCCCCGCCAGGGCGTCAACCCGCGCACCGGCGAGCGGATCACGATTCCGGGCGGCAAGGTCCCCCGCTTCTCCGCCGGCTCGGCGTTGAAGTCCAAGGTCAAGGGCGGCTGAGACAAGGCCAATTTCGGGCGCGTCGCAATCTGGCTCTCCGCGCCCGGAATTGGGCGCAGGCCGGTTGTGACGCCGTTCGCCGATCGGCTGGCGGCGCTTGTCGAGGAGCGCCATAGCCAGATCTGCCTTGGCCTCGATCCCGACCCGGCGAAGCTGGGGGGGGAGGCCCTTTCCGATGCGGCCGGCGACAACACGCCGGTCGCCGAGCGGGCCGGCGCCGCGGTTGCCGCGCACTGCCGCTCACTGATCGAGCGCGCCGGCCCGGCCTGCGTCGCCGTCAAGCCGCAGCTGGCCTGCTTCGAGCGGCTCGGCGCGCCGGGGTGGGCGGCGCTGGCCGAGACCTGCCGCGTGGCCCGCGACGCCGGGCTGCTGGTCGTCGCCGACGGCAAGCGCGGCGACGTGCCGGTGACCGCCGCCGCCTACGCCCAGGCGCTGGTCGGTGAGACGCCGACCGCGTGGGGGCCGGTTGCCGGCCTCGGGGCGGATGCCTTCACCGCCAACCCGCTGCTCGGCCGCGACGCGCTGGAGCCGCTGGTCGCGGCGGCCGAGGCCGCCGGGGCCGGCGTCTTCGTGCTGGTTCGGACCAGCAACCCCGGCGCCGCCGACCTCCAGGACCTGCCCGCCCCGGAGCGGCCCCTGCACGAGCGGCTCGCCGCGCTGGTCGACGGGTTCTCCGATCGGCTGATGGGAGAGGGGGGTCTGAGCGGGATGGGCGCCGTGGTCGGCGCCACCGAGCCCGAATGCTTCGCCCGCCTGCGGGCGCTGATGCCGCGCTCGATCTTCCTCATCCCCGGCGTCGGCGCCCAGGGCGGCCGTCCGGAGTTGCTCGGCGCCGCCTTCGCCGCAGGCCCGGCGTCGGGCCTGGTCGCCGCCTCGCGTGGGATCGCCGCCGACCCCGCCGCGGCCGCCGAGCGCCTGCGCGCCGCCGTTTGGGACGTTTCGACCGCCTGAAGGCGCCTTGAGCGGTTATACGATCAGCGTCGCCCATCCGACTCCTCGTCCCGTTCAATGCAGAAACGCAACACAGCCCCGGCTCGGGTCTTCGCCACGATCGCCCTGGTGGGCGGTTTCCTCGTGGTGGTCCTGGTGATCTCGACTTCGCTGGGCGGCGGCGGCTCGACCGGCTCGCAGGGGCATGCGAACGCCGGCAAGGTGGCGCGGGGGGGCGGGGGCGGCGGGGGGACGGTCAAGACCCAGGCGTCCTATGTCGTCCAGAACGGCGACACCCTGATCTCGATCGCCCACAAGACCGGCGTCTCGGTCGTCCGCATCCAGGCGCTGAACCCCAGCGTCGATCCCCAGATCCTGATCTCCGGGGAAAAGCTGAAGCTGCGCTGAGCAGGGGGCGGCTTGGCGTCGTCCTGCTCGCGACGCTCCTCGTCCTGGCCGTCCCGGCCGCTGCCCCCGCCAAGTCGAAGCCGCCGCGGGTCGAGGCCCGCTCCTGGGCCCTGATCGACGCCGGCAGCGGCGAAGTGCTGATCTCGCACGCCGCGGCGCGGCGCCTGCCGATCGCCAGCACGACGAAGTTGATGACCGCCTGGGTGGTCCTGCACGAGCTGCCGCTCGGCAAGATCGTGCGCGCCCGTCGCTACCACCCGACCTACGGCGAGTCGCTGCTGGGCCTGCGGGTCGGGCAGCGGATCAGCGTCCGCGACCTGCTCTACGGGATGGTCCTGCGCAGCGGCAACGACGCCGCCTACAACCTGGCGCTGGCGGCGGCCGGCTCGGAGCGGCGCTTCGTGCGCCAGATGAACCTGCGGGCGGCGGCGCTCGGCCTCGCCGACACCCACTACGCCAACCCGGTCGGCCTCGACCGGCGTGGCAACCACTCCAGCGCCCGCGACCTCGCGACGCTGACCCGACACCTGCTCCAGATCCCCGTCTTCGCCAAGATCGCCGACTCGCGCAGCGCCGTCCTGCGCAGCGTGCGCCCGCGACGGCGGATCGCGACGATCAACGAGCTGCTGCGGATGGCCCCCTGGGTGAACGGGGTCAAGACCGGCCACACCTTCGGCGCGAGATACGTCCTGGTCGGCGCGGGCCGGCGCAAGGGGGTCGAGCTGATCTCCGCTGTGGTCGGCGCGCCGACCGACGAAGATCGCTTCACCGACGACCTTCGCCTGCTCGACTACGGCTTCTCCCGCTACCCGAGGCCGACGCCGATCCGCGCCGGCCGGGAGATCGCGATCCAGGCGGTTCCGCTAGGGGCGGGCCCTTCTATACACCGGGCGAGCGCCTTCGGCCGGGTGCGCGGCTTCATCGGCGACCACGCGATCCCGATCGGCCTGGGCGCGTTCGTGATACTGATTTGCGCAGCGTTCCTGTGGCGCCGACGGCGCCGCCGAACCAAGGGAGAGGGAACGATCCGGGTGAGTTGCGAGGAGAGGCGAGCAGTGGGCAGGCAGAGCGGCGGCGGGGAGGATGCCCAATGATCCTCACGGTGACCCTGAACGCCGCGATCGACCGCACCGTCGCGGTCCCGAACTTCCGCCTCGGCCGTCGCCACCGGGCGGTCGAGAGCCGCACCGTGGCGGGCGGCAAGGGCATCAACGTCGCCCGGGCGCTGAGCCTGCTGGGCCGCCCGGTGATCGCCACCGGCTTTGCCGGCGGGCCGACCGGGGCGCGGGTGCTCGA
>DATMRN010000260.1:0-2176 GCA_035566275.1 Solirubrobacterales bacterium
CGCCGGTAGGCGAGTCGATCAACTTACCCTCCAAGACCAGGTTGCTAGGAGCGGCCCGCTCGACCCGCAGCAGGGTCCCGGGGGTGAGATCTGGGGGGATCCGAGCATGGGCTTCGTGGGCCGCGCAAACGGTGGCGGGCCGGCGGGAGGTTTCGGTGTCTATCAAGGCCCGATCGCCGACCTCGCGCGTCGTCACGGAGTCGCCCTGCGGGACCTGAGCCACAAGAGTCCGAAGGACATCTACCGCACGCTGCTCTCGGGTCGTCCGGTGATGGTGTGGGTTGCCCTTTCCGAAGGCCCCTACGCGAGCTGGCACTCGCCCGCCGGCAAGATCGTAAACGTCAACTACGGCGAGCATGCCGTCGTTCTTTCGGGCGTGACGGGGGGGGACGTCACGGTCAACGACCCCCTGTCGGGTCAGCGATTGAGGTGGTCGAAGGGCCAGTTTGAATCGATGTGGGCTTCGCTTGGCCACAGAGCCCTCGCGGCCTAGATGGGACAGGTGGTCTCGTGCGCTAGTGGCGAAAGTGACGGTGCTTGGTGAAGACCATCGCGGCTCCGGCGGCGTCACAGGCCTCGATCACCTCGCCATCGCGTTTGGAGCCGCCGGGTTGGATCACCGCGGTGGCGCCGGCCTCGATCGCTTCCTGTGGTCCGTCGGCGAAGGGGAAGAAAGCGTCCGAGGCGACCGCCGAGCCTGAAAGCAGGGCGCCGGCCTCCTCGCCTCGCGCGTCGCCGCACTTCTCGACCGCCAGGCGCACCGAGTCGACGCGGCTCATCTGGCCGGCGCCGATTCCAAGGGTGGCACCGTCCTTGGCGATCACGATCGCGTTGGAGCGGACGTGGCGGACGACCGTCCAGGCGAAGCACATGTCGCGCCACTGCTCCTCGCTCGGCTGCGTCTGGGTCACCACCTCCATCAGCTCGCGCGGCTCGGGGTCGCCGTCGCGGTCCTGGATCAGCAGCCCGCCCAGCACCCGTTTGACGTCGCGTTCGCTCGGGTCGCGCTGCCGGCGCTCCTCCTCGCAGAGGATGCGGATCGCCTCCTTCTGCTGGAGCACGTCGAGCGAGCCGTCCTCGTAGCCGGGCGCGATCAGGACCTCGACGAAGTTCTCGTGCAGCGCCTCGGCGAGCGGCATGCCGATCGGACGGTTGAGCGCGATCACGCCGCCGTACGCCGACATCGGGTCGCAGGCGAGCGCCCTCTCGTATGCCTGCTGGGCGTCGTCGCCGATCGCCACCCCGCAGGGGTTGTTGTGCTTGACGATCACGCAGGCGGGCCCCTCGAAGTCCTCGACGAGGCGCCGCGCCGAGTCGAGGTCGAGCACGTTGTTGAAGGAGAGCGCCCGGCCGTGCAGCTTCGAGACCCGCGAGAGGACGTGGCTGCGGGCGCCGGCTTCGGAGTAGAGCGCCGCGCGCTGGTGGGGGTTCTCGCCGTAGGAGAGGTCGAGCACCTTCTCGTAGGCGACGGCGAGGTGCTCGGGGAAGTCCTCGTACTCGGCCGAGAACCAGCGGCTGATCGCCGCGTCGTAGCGCGCCGTCTGCGCAAAGGCCTCGTTGGCGAGCCAGTGCCGGGTCGAGGCGGAGACCTCACCGCCGGACTCCTCCAGCTCGGCGCAGACCGCGTCGTAGGACTCTGGCTTGACGATCACCGCGACGCCCTCGTGGTTCTTCGCCGCGGCGCGGATCATCGTCGGGCCGCCGATGTCGATGTTCTCGATCGCGACCTCGGGCGCCACCTCATGCCCGGAGACTGTCCTCTCGAAGGGGTAGAGGTTGACGCAGACCAGGTCGATCGGCTCGATCCCCTCGCGCTCCAGCGTCGCCATGTGCTCGGGGTCGTCTCGCCGCGCCAGCAGCGCCGCGTGCAGCCGCGGGTGCAGCGTCTTCACCCGCCCACCGAGGATCTCCTCCTGGCCGGTGAAGTCGGAGACGTCGGTCACCTCCAGCCCCGCCTCGCGCAGCGCGCTCGCGGTGCCGCCGGTGGAGAGGATCTCGACGCCGAGCGCGGCCAGCTCCCTGGCGAAGTCGGCGACGCCGGTCTTGTCGGAGACCGAGATCAGCGCCCGCCGCACCCGGATCGCGCCGTCGCCGACGGACTCGTCTCGGGTGTCTGCGGCAGCCTCAGTCATCGACGACGACCACGCGGGGGTCGCTCGAGTCGATCCTAGCTCTG
>DATMRN010000261.1:0-3203 GCA_035566275.1 Solirubrobacterales bacterium
AGATCGAGACGCTCGCCGAGGGCATCGAGGATCAGATCCAGCTCGAGACCCTCCAGCGCGAACACTGTGACCACGGGCAGGGCTTCCTGTTCTCACGTCCCCTCGACGTTAGCGCAGTCGAGGCATTCCTACAGGCCAGTAACACTTCGATACAACCGCTCCCAACACACTAGTTGACTAATGCCACGCTCGGATGTCCGAACACATCGGACACGCCGGATCGCTTTGCGCGAGAAGGAGGCGCATCCGCCAGCCGCAACGGCACCACCGCGTTGGACTGCCGGCGAGGGCGCACTGCAGAACCCTCCGCATGTCTCCCCAACCCAAGAGAGCGCGAATCCTCGCAAAGGCGGTGTCCGAGCGAGAGCGATGCGCATCAAACCCGCTCTTGACACCGCACCCAAAGCCAGCCAGCACGGGCCGAAATGCGGTGTAAGCGGGAGCGACGGGGGCTATCCCGGACTTTGCCCCCGGAGTGGATCGAGGTGTGGCGTGACGGTCCCGAGGGTGCCGCGAAGCGCGGGGGAAACTCCGCTCGAATAGAGCTCACGCAGAAGGACGCGGGTTTAGCCCGCTAAGGATGTTGTCCTGCGCAGTGAGCCAGGTGCGATCCACTAGGCTGCGGTCACGACCGAAGTGGGCCTGCATGTGTCCGGCGAAATGCGACATCACAAGCTGCTCGGCGTCCAGGATGAGCGTTACCCACTCGTTCCTGCGATTGAGTTCCTCCCACTCGGCGCGGAAGAAGTTGTAGACGATCGTCTCTGCGAGGAGCGTGAGGTCCATCGGCGGAACGGCCCAGCGCGGGGGATCGATCCAGCTTGTCGGCAGCGGCTTCGTCGAATCGGCGGGATTGCCACCATATTGAAGGTGCCAGACCGGTCCCTCTTGCCCTGAGTTGGCGAGATCGTGATGATGACGCTCGAGCAGCTCTTCACTTGCATGGTCGACCAACTCGACAGTCACGGTCGATTTGAGAAGCGGCCGAGCCCGCCAGTCGTCGGCTCGTTCGGGCCGCGGGCGCTGGAAGCTCACGTCGCCTGAGAGATCGATCCGCACGGGATCGTGTCCGTCGACGAAGAACGGACGAAACGAGAGGATGCCGCGCTCGACCACCGCGTGCCAACCCTCGCATCGCTTGATTCCGTGGCCGCGACAACAGGGACCACATCTTCGCACGCAGTGGTGCAGCCGGCCCTCGTTGGGAGGAGGCGAGAGCACTTCCGCCGCTGCCAGCAGTCGGACAAACGTGACGAGCTGTTTGGAGGCTCGATCGCAGCTGTAGAGCCAGTCACTCACGAGGGGGCTGGATCCGATCCTCGATCAGCGCATCGACGATCTCCTGGGCACTCGGCGGGAAGTGCAGCTGAGCGGCACGTCCCTCGGCCACGCAGCGGTAGCAAACGACCTGCGGATCCGCCCAGGCCGGCAGCGGCTCGCCCAGCGGGGTCAGGCAGTGCGCCGCGTCGGTCGCCCGCCGGCAAAGAAGGCAGGCGTGAAGGGTTCGCTCGCCCTTGCACCACGCGCACATCTCGACCCCGAGATCGATGCTCAGCGTTGCGGCGAGATGACGGACGCGCTCGGACGCTTCGATCGGGCGAGCGCCGCCGCAGGCTTCGGCGAGCCGATCACTTACCAGGTGCGTCCACCAGCGCCGGCCGAAGGCCTTCAGCCCGCCCTCATAGCGTGCCGGCTGAAGCCACTGCTGCACCTCCGGAGCCTCAAACGACTCCGGTGTGAGGCCGAGCATCACACGCGCGCTGGCGTCATCGATCAACGGTCCGCGCAAGCGGTGGGCGCGCTTGAGCAGCCAGTGCAGGATCTCTCCCGCGACGTCGCCCCTGGGTGGCTTGGGTTCGAGGGTGACAAATTGCTCAAGGCCCTCGGGCGGAGCGCTCATGAGCTCGCCGAGCCGGCGCCAGGTCTCTTGCTCATCGTCGGGCCAGCCACGTGCCCTCTGCCACGTCAGGGCAAAGTCGACCAGATAGGCGTGGGCGCGGACGCCGTGATCCTTCGCCGCGACACTGCTCTTGAGCAATGTCCAGTCGAAGTGCTGCCGCATGCCCGGGCGCCGCTCTACCCACTGGTGCAGCTTCTCCTCCGAGGTCAGCAATACGATCGGCAGATCGGGATCCTCGTCGCGGACATGGCTCGCGACGGTTCCACCACGGAAATCTGCAACTCTTCCGTTTGCCATCTGATGATCTGCAAGCCGGTAATCGAGGAGCAAGAGGCGTGGAGCATCCGTGTCGAGTTGCTCTCGGATGAGCTTTGCGGTCACCTCAACGCTTCCGTACGGCTGCACGGCTGTGCACACGAGGTCGTTACCGCTTTTGTTAAGCAAATCCGCGAGCGACTCGCTCTCGTCGCGATCGTCGTCGACGATCAGGATCTTGACCGGATCGCTCATTTCGTCTGAGCGCTCCAGCGCGGCAGCCGGATCTCGATGCACGTCGCATAGCTGTCATCGGGATCGACGACGCTGACTGAGCCGCCGTTGTACTCGACGATGTCCTTGACGATCTTCAGGCCGAGACCGGTCCCCGTGCCGAGCTCGCTGACGGGGCTACGCGTATCAGTGACGAACGGCTCGAACATGCGGTTGCGGATCTTCGGGTCGATCCCGCCCCCGGTGTCCTGAAAGCGTAGTCGCACCTCGCCATCGTCGGCGGCGGCCGAGATCGACACGCGGCGGCTGGGCTGCCCCTCAGCGTCCATCGCCTTGATCGAGTTGGTCAGCAGGTTGATCAGAATGGCCTCGAGCTCCGATCGCGCCATCGGCGCGGTGCGCAGCGCGGAGGGCTTCACGTCGGTGTTGAAGACGATGTTGCGGGCCAGCTGACCGGAGAGCCGTTCGCGGAAGTCTCCGATCACGGCCGTCAACGGCTGCGGCTCGCGTGTTCGCCGCTGGCTGGCGCTTCCGTATGCGTCGATGTATCCAGTGAGGTCTTGGAGCTCATGTACGGCGGCTTGCGCGCGTTTAAGCCGCTCGGCGACGTTGCCACGCTTGGCGGCGAGCGCGGTCAGCGCGGCGGCGCTCGCGTTGACCGCGCTGCGGACCTCGTGGCTGAAGACCGCGATCGAGGTGCCGAGCGAGGCAAGCACTCGCAGCAGCTCGAGCTCGTCGAGCAGCTCCTCGATGCGCCGCGTCTCGGAGCGATCAGAGGCGCCGGCCTCGTCGGCCACCGGCGCAAGCGCCGTGT
>DATMRN010000262.1:0-3676 GCA_035566275.1 Solirubrobacterales bacterium
CCGGCTTCGGCAGCCGCCGGATCTGCACGTGCAGGTCGCCGACGTCGAGCCGCCCGACCCCCTGCCGGGCGACGTCGTCGTCGCCGATGTAGCCGTCGTCGCCGCGGATCCGCTGGTCTCCGCCGGAGCAGAAGGCCTCGGTCCCCTCGCCGGTGAAGACGATCGCCCCCACCTCGAGGTCGTCGCGCGCCCGCCCGAAGGCGTCGCGCAGCTCGGCCAGGGTCTGCGGGCGGAAGGCGTTGCGCAGCTCGGGCCGGTCGATCGTGATCTTGGCGATCCCGTCAGCCCTCTCGTAGCGGATGTCGCCGTACTCCGCGGCGCTGCGCCACTCGATCGGCGCGTAGAGATCCTCTTCAGGGGGGGCTTCCTTGTGGCGTTTGGGCATGATGGGCACGATATCCCGCTGATGAAGCTTGACGACTGGCTGGCCCAGAGATCCCAAAGCTGTCCCGACCGCACCGCCCTGGTGGCGGACGGGTCCGAGGTCACCTATGCGGAGCTGGAGGCGGAGTCGACCTGGGTCGCCCGCCGCCTCGCCGCACACGGCGTGCGGCGAGGCTCGACTGTGGCGCTGACGATGAGCCCGAGCCGCGAGCAGGTGGTGCTGATCCATGCGCTGATGAAGGTCGGGGCGATCCTGCTGCCGCTCAGCCCGCGCCTCGCCGAGGCCGAGCGGGCCGAGCTGATCGCGACCGAGGAGCCCACGGTCGATCTCAGCGACCCCGGCGAGCTGACCCAGACCGAGGCCGACCTGCCGCTGCTCGGCGAGCACGACATGGACGACGTCGTCTGCCGGGTGCTGACCAGCGGCAGCACCGGAGCGCCCCAGCCGATCGGGCTGACCTACGGCAACTTCCTCTGGAGCGCGGTCGGGTCCTCCTTCAACATCGGCGTCGATCCCCTCGACCGCTGGCTCTGCTGCGTCCCGCTCAGCCATGTCTCGGGCCTCTCGATCGCGATGCGCTCGGTCATCTATGGCACCACAGCGGTCCTCCACGACGGCTTCGACGCCGACCGGGTCGCCACCGCCCTGGCCGAGGACCGGATCACCGTCGTCTCCCTGGTGACGACGATGCTGACGCGGCTGCTGGAGGCCGGCGCCGACCTCTCCGGCCCGCGGGCGATCCTGGTCGGCGGCGGGCCGGTGCCCGAGGAGCCGCTGGAGGAGGCGATCGGCCGCGGCGCCACGGTGGTGCAGACCTACGGCCTCACCGAGGCCTGCTCGCAGGTGACGACTCTCGCTCCCGCCGAGGCGCGCCGCAAGCTGGGCTCGGCGGGGCGGCCGCTGCTCACCACCCACCTGCGCATCCAGGACGGGGAGATCCTCGTCCAGGGCCCGACCGTCGCGCCCGGCCGCGCCGACGCCGACGGCTGGCTGCACACCGGCGACCTCGGCCGCATCGACGAGGAGGGCTTCCTCTACGTCGAAGACCGGATCGACGACATGATCGTGACCGGCGGCGAGAACGTGGTGCCGGCGGAGGTCGAGAAGGTGCTGATGCGCCACCCCGAGGTCGCCGATGCCGCGGTGATCGGCCGCGAGGACCCGGAGTGGCAGCAGGCCGTGACCGCGGTCGTCGTGCTCGAGAGCGGCTCGGAGGCGACCCCGGACGAGCTGCGCCGCCACTGCGCCGAGGCGCTCGCCGGCTTCAAGGTGCCGAAGCGGGTCGAGCTGGCCGCGGCGTTGCCGCGCACGCCCTCGGGCAAGCTGATGCGCAGAGCGCTTCGTTAGAGTCGCGCACATGCGCACAGATGACATCTACTACGACAGGGACGCCGACCTCTCCAAGCTTGAGGGCAAGACCGTCGCCATCCTCGGCTACGGCTCCCAGGGCCACGCTCACGCCCTCAACCTGAAGGACTCCGGCGCCGACGTCGTCGTCGGCCTCCGCCCCGACTCCTCCAGCCGCGCCAAGGCCGAAGAGGCGGGGCTCGAGGTCTTCGGCATCGCCGAAGCGGCCAGTCGCGGCGACGTCGTCATGGTCCTGCTCCCCGACGAGAAGCAGGCCGAGGTCTGGGAGGCCGAGATCGCCGACGGGATCGCCCCCGGCAACCTGCTGCTCTTCGCGCACGGCTTCGCCATCCACTTCGAGCAGATCGCACCCCCGCCCGGCGTCGACGTCGGCATGGTCGCGCCCAAGGGCCCCGGCCACCTGGTCCGCCGCCAGTACGAGGAAGGCAACGGCGTCCCTTGCCTGATGGCCGTCCACCAGGACGCCAGCGGCGACGCCCACGACCTCGTCCTCGCCTACGCCGCCGGGATCGGCGGCGGCCGCGCCGCGATCATCGAGACGTCCTTCAAGGACGAGTGCGAGACCGACCTCTTCGGCGAGCAGGCGGTCCTCTGCGGCGGCGCCTCGGAGCTGGTCCGGGCCGGCTTCGAGACGCTGGTCGAGGCGGGGTACGACCCGCGCCTCGCCTACTTCGAGTGCCTGCACGAGTTGAAGCTGATCGCCGACCTGATGTATGAGAAGGGGATCCAGGGGATGCGCTACTCGATCTCCAACACCGCCGAGTACGGCGACATGACCCGCGGCAAGCGGGTTATCGGTGAGGAGTCACGGGCGGCGATGAAGCAGATCCTCGGCGAGATCCAGTCGGGCGAGTTCGCCAAAGAGTGGATCGCCGAGAACCGCGCCGGCGGCGAGAACCTCGCGCGCATGCGCGAGGAGGGAGCCGCGCACGAAGTGGAAGAGGTAGGCGGCGACCTCCGCAAAATGATGCCCTGGATTGACCGGGAGTTCTGAGGGTGGTGGGGGAGGGACGCCGATACCCCTCCCCGTGAATTTCGTCGCACGGCCTTCGGCCTTAGCTCCGGTGTTCGAGCGCGGCTGACGCCGCGCAGTAATCAGATTGCATTTCGCAGCACATTCCCGGGGAGGGGTATCGGCGTCCCTCCTTCAACGCTGGGTCTCGCCCTCGGGTTGACGGCCGTCGCGGCCTACATAGCCGTCCTTGCCCCCGACGATGACGTAGATCGCCTCCTCGGAGTCGCTCAGGTTGCGGACCTTGCGCACGGTCGAGGCGTCGACCCGGGCGAGGCCGCCCGGCTCCAGCGGGTGGGTGGAGCCGTCGCCGAACTCCATCTCGATCCGGCCGCTGTGCAGGAAGTACAGCTCCTCCTGCTCGTCGTGGTAGTGGCTTCCGGTTTCGTAGGACGGTGGCAGGACGATCGCGTTGGCGCCGAATGCCGTCACCCCCAGCTCCTTGCGGATCTTGCGGAACCCCGGCCCCTCGCCGAGGTCGCGGATGTTGGCAACGGCGTAGCCCTCGCCTTTCGTGACTCCCTGCGTGGTCTCTGTCATGTCCGCAACCTTACGCGGCCGGCGCGGGGGGCGGAGGAGGGGGCTGCGGCGCAGCAGGCGGCGCGGCGGCTACCGACGGTTTCGCGGCCTCGATGCCGATCGGTGGGTAGTCGTCGGTGAGTAGGGCGTAGTAGCCGAAGACGCGGGCGTAGAAGCTGTTGACGAAGGTCAGCATGCTGTTGACACCCTCGGGCAGGTATCCACGGAAGACGATCGTCAGCCAGGCGATGACGGCGGCGAAGAGGTGGACGTAGTTGACCGCGTAGGCGACGATCACCATCGGCAGGATCAGAATGACGCGGAAGAAGGCCTTGAGCCGGCTCTGGCGCTCGGCGGCGGGGGCGATGTTGACCCGGATCGGATAGCTGGGG
>DATMRN010000263.1:0-12086 GCA_035566275.1 Solirubrobacterales bacterium
CTTCGGCGGCTACGGCTCCGACTCCCGCGATCGCACCGAGCTGACCAAGCGCGCGCTCGAGCGCGGGGCAGAGGTCGCCGGCAAGCCCCTCGACAAGGCCGCGACGATCGCCGTCGGCGACACCCCCCGCGACGTCGAGGCCGGCCACGGCGCCGGGATCGAGGTCGTAGGCGTCGCAACCGGCAGCTACAGCGTCGACCAGCTCCACGACGCCGGCGCCGACTGGGCGCTTGCGACCGTCGAATCCGGCTTCCCCACATAGCTTCCTTGACGTGTCTGAGTTTGTCCGCCATATAGCGGGGACAAACTCAGACACGTCCTCGGGTTGGCGGGCCACAGCGAGGCTGACGCGATGCTTCAGGCCAAGGTGCAGCGGGCCTGGTATATCGACGTAAAGCCGCTCTCGAAGCCGTTGCGCGCCGCGCGTAGGTAGAGGCGCCAGACTCGGACTCGTTCGGGGCCGGCCAGCTGTACGGCGCGGTCGAGGTTCTCGTCGAGGCGGCGCGCCCAGTGGCGCAGGGTCTCGGCGTAGTCGGCGCCGAACTCCTCCACGTGGCGGGTGACGAAGCCAGCTCGTTCCAGCGCCAGCAGCACCCGGGAGAGGTGGAGCGGGGCGGCGTCGGGGAAGACGTAGCGCTCCGAGAACGGCCCCGCCTCGGCGTCGGTCTGGCGCAGGCGGGCGATGCCGTGGTTGAGCAGCCGCCCGCCCGGCTCGAGCAGTCCCGCCAGCCTCCGCGCGTAGACGTCGATCTGCTCGGCGCCGACGTGCTCGACCATGCCGATGCTGGCGATCGCGTCGAAGCGCTCGCCGGCCAGGTCGCGGTAGTCCATGACGCGGATCTCGACCCGGTCGCCGACCCCGGCCTCCTCGGCGCGCTGCCGCGCTTTCTCGGCCTGGGGAGGGGAGAGGGTGATGCCGACCACGCGGACGCCGTGGCGGGTCGCCGCCCAGAGCGGGAAGCTGCCCCAGCCGCAGCCGACGTCCAGCACCCGCTCACCCTCCTTCAGCGCCAGCTTGCGACAGACCATCTCCAGCTTCTCCTCCTGCGCCGCCTCCAGCGTCTCCGCGCCGCGCGAGAAGACAGCGCAGCTGTAGGTCGTCGACTGGTCGAGGAAGAGTGAGAAGAACTCGTTGGAGACGTCGTAGTGGTGGCGCACCGCGCGGGCATCGCGCTCCTTGGAGTGGCGGCGGCCGCTGGGGCGCAGCTCGGCGGCCGGGCGGCGCGGCGGCCGGGTCAACCCGGCGGCGCGCACCGCGCCGAGCAGCAGCTTCGCCTTGTCGTCGCGCTCCAGCGCCGGCGGCTTCCAGCTGTCGAGCAGCTCGATCACCGCGTCCATGTCGTCGACCTCGATGTCGCCGCTGACGTAGGCGCGGCCGAGGCCGAGCTGCCCGGGCGCCCGCAGCACGTGAGCGGCGGCGCGCGGCGAGCGCACGTAGAAGGTCGGCCCGGCGCCCGAGCTGGCCGGCAGCCGCGTCCCGTCCCAGAACTCGACCGTGAACGGGCGCTCCGGAATCCGCCTCTCGATCTCGCGCCGCAGCGGCGCGGTGCTTGCGAACGGCATCGCCGAGACCATATAGACGCCGGGATCGGGGCCGCTGGCCGTCGATGGGCCTAAAACCCGTCCATATCGTCGGGAATCGGCCCGTCGATTGCTTGTGACACCTTTTGGTGACGTTCCGCCGTATGATCGCCCCGATGGCCAGCGTCGGCCCCCTTCCCTCCGACATCCAGCCGGTCGCCAACGAGACGCGCGACCGCATCATCACCGGGCTGGTGACGCTGATCCCCTTCGTCGCGATCGGCTTTGCCGGCTGGCAGGTCTGGGACAGCGCCCTGCACTGGCGCGACGTCTTCCTCTTCCTCGGGCTCTACCTGCTGACCGGCCTCGGGATCACCGTCGGCTTCCACCGTCACCTCACCCACCGCAGCTTCAAGACGAGCCGCTGGCTGCACGGCCTGCTGGCGATCCTCGGCTCGGCGGCGATCGAGGGCCCGGTCATCTCCTGGGTCGCCGACCACCGTAAGCACCACGCCTTCTCCGACGAGGAGGGCGATCCGCACAGCCCTCACGTCGACCACGGCGGCGGCCTGCGCGGCGAGCTGCGCGGCCTCTTCCACGCCCACATGGGCTGGCTCTTCATCCATACCCAGCGCGGCAACAAGGAGCGCTTCGCCCCGGACCTGCTCGAGGACCCGGTGATCGGCTGGGTCGATCGCACCTTCATCCACTGGGCGATCCTCGGCCTGCTGATCCCCTTCGCGCTCGGCTACGCGATCGGCGGCACCCTCGTCGCGGCGCTGACCGGCCTGCTCTGGGGCGGCCTGGTCCGCGTCTTCGTCCTCCACCACTTCACCTACAGCATCAACTCGCTCTGCCACGTCTTCGGCAACCGCGACTTCGAGACCACCGACGAGTCGCGCAACCTCGCCCTGATCGCGATCCCCACCTTCGGCGAGGCCTGGCACAACAACCACCACGCCTTCCCGACCTCCGCCGTCCACGGTCTAGGCCGCTGGCAATTCGACCTCTCCGCCATAGTCATCGACACCCTGGAGCGCCTCGGCCTGATCTGGGATGTAGTCCGGGTCAGCCCGGAACGGATGGCAGCCAAAGCCGTGGGCTAATCGCCCTCTTCTGCCGTCAGCGCCGCGATGTCTTCGAGATCTGCACGCCGGCCGCTGGCACGCTTCATGCGGAGCAGGTCGTCCAGCGCCACGATTGGGATTTCGATCCCCTCGACTTCCACCACCAGCGCCGCGTCCCGCAGGTCGTCGAATGGGCGGGCGCCCTTCGGCTCGTTGACGATGTGGAGCTGTCCGTGCCGGGTGGACAATGGAGGGACGATGGCCGCGATCGCAAGACGCTCCGGGTCGGCGACGGACATCTGCGCCTCTCCCGGCATGGCGTCACTGGGCCGTGCTTCCAGCTCTTCGAGCGCAGACGCGAGCCGGTGCAGATTCTCCGGGCCGGGCCGGGGTACGAGATCGAGGTCCATGGTGGTGCGGCGATGACCGTGCACCTGCACTGCGACCCCGCCGATCACCACGTAGTCGACTCCGTGCTGAGCCAGCGTCTCCAGGAGGCGACTGAGATCGAGAGGCCGCTTCGCCGCCGCAGCGTCGTCGCTCATGCTCGACTCTGCTTGGTCCCCGGATGGCCTGCGCGGCGAGCCCGCTCGCCGGCCAGCGCCAGCTCGGACGCCACCCGATTCCAGGACGCCGCCTCGCGAAGCCGTTCCTCCGGAGACATCGCCGCCGCGACCACCAGCTCGGCCGCCGGCACCCGGGTCTCCAGCGGCTCAACGCTCAACTCCAATCGCTCACCCATCGAGAGCAGGATCTTCGCGAGCCGCTCCAGGGTTGGGGATTCCACGCCCCGCTCGATGCGGCTGATCGCATCCTGGCTCGTCCCCGCACGCAGAGCGAGACGACGCTGGCCCAGCCCATGTCGCTCCCGCGTGGCGCGCAGTAGCATGGCAGGATCAGACTGACACCTCATACGGTGTTAGTCTACCTTCAGGGCGCTTCTTTCGATTCGTACCAGTCGATCCAGCCTCCACAGGCCGCGCTCAACGGCACGATGCGGTGGGGCTTGGCCGGGACTGCCACCAGCTCGCCTATGTAGGCCTTGTCGGCGTAGCCGCTCAGTTCCTGCAGCGTGCTCGCCTTTGCGGTGGCGATCGTGAACTTGACTGGGTCGCCCCGGCTGAGGTAGCGGCCCGCCGGCCAGAACTGGCCGTTGTTGGCGAGGCTGATCGAGTTGGGGCGCTGGCCGTCGAGGGCGGGCTTCAGCGGTTCTTCGAAGCCGGGCGCCGAGAGGGTGAGGCCGAAGGGGGAGAAGTACTGGAGCGAGAGGTACCAGCGGCCCGCCGGCAGGCTCAGCGTCTGCGAGGTTCGCTCGCCGGTTCCCAGTTCGCTGCCCGCGTTCCAGCGCTGTTTCGCGCCGCTGACCGGGGACGCCGGGAAGAGCGAGGCGCGGCCCGGATTGGAGGTGAGGATGCGGATCTCCGGCGACGTGCAGTCCGCCAACACCCCCGCTTCGGTCCCCTCCAGCAGCACGTGGCGATCGGGCGGGGTCGGCCCGGTCCGCTTCCACAGCACGAAGGACGGCGTGGCGGAGACGCGGTGGAAGTTGGGCGGCGCCTGGCTGTTCCACGCCGACCGCCCGGTGATCACGTAGCGGAAGCGGTCGAGGGTCCCCTTCGAGAAGGAGTCGAAGTCGATCGGGCTATAGGCGTCGCCGGTGTCGAACGGCTTCTCGGGGTTCTGCGCGACTTTGGTGTCGGGAAACTCGACCAGCGGCACGTGGGTGTCGGCGCCGAGCAGCTCGTAGGCGGCGTAGCGGTCCTGGCCGGCGTAGAGGACCGGCTTGCCGTGCAGGATCGGCAGGAAGGCGCGCAGCTCGGCGCCGTGGCCGGGCGGGCCGACGGGGGCGTCGCGCAGCACCAGGAAGCTCGAGTAGGCGGCGCCGCCGATGAAGACGACGGCGAGCGCGCCCCAGGCGAGCCGCCGCAGCGGGTCCCAGGGCGAGCTGCGCGGGGACGCCGAGCCGAGGCGGTCGGCAGCGGGAGCCCTGCGGAGCTCGGCCAGCAGCGGCCGCACCGCGAGCAGCATCGCCAGCGGCGCCGCGATCATCAGCGCCTTCGCCCGCGAGTAGTCGCCGCTGAACGGCAGCGAGACCAGGTAGAGGACGACGCCGGCCCCCAGCGCGACCGGCGCCGTCAGGTCGCGGCGCCGCACCCACCAGACGACTCCGGCCAGCAGGGCCAGGGCTGCGACCGCCCCGGCCAGGCCGGTCAGGTGCGCCCCGCCAGGCGCGTTGAGGCGGTAGTTGGACGCCGGCCAGATCCCCAGCGCCTCGACCGGCGAGACCGGCCCGTAGGTGTTGCTTCCCGCCACCTGGTTGAAGCCATGAGCAAAGCCGAACGGGCCGACCACGGCGAGCGCCGCCGCCAGCACCGCCAGTGCGGCGACCGCCGCCAGCGTCATCCGTCGCTGCCGCCGCAGGAAGCCCAGCAGCGCCCGCGGCGCCAGCGCCCGCCGCAGCTCGGGCACGGTCAGGCTCCACAGCGCCGCGATCGCCACCGGCCAGGCGAGCCCGGCGAAGCTGTAGGAGAAGAAGATGCCGCCGGCGAGGGCGAGCGGGGGGAGGAAGAAGCGCAGCCGCGCTCCCGTGCCTGCCGGCAGGCGGCCCGGGTGTCGCAGCGAGAGGGCGAAGGCGAGCACGAAGAGCGCCTCCGCCATCTCCTTGAAGGCGGCCTGGGAGAAGTAGGAGGCGGCGAGGTAGGGGAGGGCGACCAGGGTCGCGGCGAGCACGCGACGCATCGGGCCCAGGTCGCGCAGCGCCGCCAGCGCGGTCAGCGCGGTGAGCACGCCGATCGCGAAGATCTCGCCGATGAAGGCCTGCGCCAGGCCGATCCCGGGCACCGCGGCGGTGGCGACCGCGAGGCCGTGCGGGCCGAGCGGGTAGCCGGGGTCCGGGGCCGGCCCGAAGCCGCTGCGCAGCCACTCGGCCCAGGCCAGGTGCAGGCCGAGGTCGTTGTTGAACCCCTCCCCCAGCAGCCCCCAGCGCCCGCTCACGGCGAAGGGAATCGAGAGGACCGCGACGACGACGATCGCCACCGGCAGGCCGCTGCGAAGGGCGCCGCCGCCCCCGTAGGGACGCCGCGCCGCGACGAGCGCCGCCGCGACGATCAGCATGACCAGCCCGACCGTCGCGGTCGTCCCGCGCCCCGGCGCCCGCGCCAGCACGCCGGTCACGGTGAGGATCGCGCCGAAGCCGACCGCCGGCTCCAGCCAGCTCCACGAGTCCCGCCCGGCGAAGGCGAGCAGCGCCCGCCCCACCAGCAGCGAAGCGGCGCAGATCAGCACCGCCGAGGCATAAGTCCCGATCATCAGGGCCGCAACCTACGGCAGCGGCGCGCTCGGTGCCTGCTACGGGTCGCTTGCGTCTTCACGAGATCTTTATCCGCGGCCCCCGAATCCACACACACCCTTGACGCGGGCGGGAGCATGATCGAGCCGTGCTCCTCGCGGCGGACATCTTCCCAGGCGGCGGCGGTCCCCTCGCCGACGCCTTCGCGATCGCGATCGCCGTCGCCCTCTTCGCCCTCCTCTACTGGGCGATCGACCTGATCGACCGGATATGACGCTTGCGACCCTGACCGGCGCCGACCTCTTCGGCCTGATCGTCTCGGCGCTGGTCTGCGTCTACCTGGTCTACGCGCTGCTGCGCGGGGAGAAGCTCTAGTGGCGCAGGGCTGGCTTCAGGTCGCGATCTTCGTCCTCGTGGTCGTCGCGCTGACCCGTCCCCTGGGCGCCTACATGGCCCGGGTCTACACCGGCCAGCGGGTCTTCCTCACTCCCGCGGTTGGCTGGGCAGAGAGGCTCACCTACCGACTCCTCCGAGTCGATCCCACGAGCGAGCAGGACTGGAAGGCCTACGCGCGGACCCTGATCGTCTTCTCGGGCCTGTTCTGGATCGCGCTCTATCTCATTCTCCGCACCCAGGGAATCCAGCCGTTCAACCCCGCCGGCTTCCACTCGGCGCCGTGGGACGTCAGCTTCAACACGACCTCTTCCTTCATCACCAACACCAACTGGCAGTACTACGGCGGCGAGACGACGCTCAGCTACTTCGCCCAGATGGTGGGGCTGACCGTGCAGAACTTCGTCTCCGCCGGGGTCGGGATGGCCGTGGCGGTGGCGATGATCCGCGGCTTCGTCGCCCGCAGCGGTGGCAGCCTGGGCAACTTCTGGCAGGACCTCGTCCGCAGCCTCTACTACATCCTGCTGCCGCTCTCGGTCGTCGTCGCCCTGATCCTCGTCTCCCAGGGCGTCCTCCAGACGCTCGGGCATGCGTTCACCCTCACCACGCTGGAGGGCGCCAACCAGACCCTGGCGCTCGGCCCCGTCGCCTCGCAGATCGCGATCAAGCAGCTGGGCACCAACGGCGGCGGCTTCTTCAACGTCAACTCGGCGATGCCGTTCGAGAACGCGACGCAGCTCTCCAACTTCGTCGAGATGCTGGCGATCGTCCTGATCCCGGCGGCCCTCACCTACACCTACGGGCGCATGGTCGGCGCCCAGCGCCAGGGTTGGGCGATCTTCGCTGCGATGCTGGTCCTCTGGGTCGCCTTCATCGCGGTGATCGTGCCGGCCGAGCAGCACGGCACCGTCGCCCAGCATGCGGCGGGCCTTCACACTACCGCCTTCGACGGCTCCACCGGCGGCAACATGGAGGGCAAGGAGCAGCGCTTCGGGATCGCTGACTCGGCGCTTTGGGCGACCACGACCACGGTGACCTCCAACGGCTCGGTCAACGCGGCGATGGAGTCGTTCACCGGCCTCGGCGGCGCCGTGCCGATGTCGGGCCTCGCCGCCAGCGAGGTGATCTTCGGCGGCGTCGGCACCGGCCTCTACTCGATGCTGCTCTTCGTCCTGCTGGCCGTCTTCATCGGCGGCCTGATGGTCGGCCGAACCCCCGAGTACCTGGGCAAGAAGATCCAGGCGCGCGAGATCAAGCTGGTCTCGCTCAGCGTCCTCTACACGCCGCTGGCCGCGCTCCTCGCGGCCGGGCTCGCCTCCGCGACCAGGTTGGGGACCCGCTCCATCTTCGCGGGGATCAACCCACAGGGATTTTCGGAGACCCTCTACGCCTACCTCTCCCAGGCCAACAACAACGGCTCGGCCTTCGCCGGCTACACGGGGTTCATCCAGCCCAACGCGCCCGGCAACGTCGGCGCCTACGGGATCAGCTTCGCCGACCTGCTTGGCGGCGCGGTGATGGTCACGGCCCGCTTCATCCCGATCCTCCTGGTCCTGGCGGTCGCCGGATCGCTGGCCACGAAGAAGGTCTCCCCGGCTGGGCTCGGGACGATGCGAACCGACAACCCGACCTTCGTCGTGCTGCTGATCGGCGTGATCGTCCTCGTCGGAGCCCTCACCTTCTTCCCCGCCCTGCTGCTCGGGCCGATCGTCCAGAGCCTGACGACGAGGCTGTTCTGAGATGCGCAAGGACCTGCTCAATTCCCTGCTCGCCGCGATCGTGCTCACCGTCCTCTTCGGCCTCGTCTACCCGCTGGTCATGACCGGCGTCTCCCAGGTGGTCTTCCCGGGCGAGGCAAACGGCTCCAAGGTGTCGGTGAACGGCAAGGTCGTCGGCTCCAGCCTCATCGGCCAGTCGTTCTCCAGGCCCGCGATCGGCAAGAACGGCAAACCGAAGCTCGACTCCGAAGGCAAAGAAATCCTCGTCCCGGACAGGCGCTACTTCCAGCCGCGACCCTCGGCGACCGGCTACTCGGCCGATGTCACCTCCTTCAGCAACCTCGGCCCCAACAGCATCGAAGCGCGCGAAGCGGTGCGGCGAAACCTGGCCGCCTACGTGGCGCTGGAGAAGCCCTACGACCACTCGCTGACCAAGGGCCAGGTCCCGGTCGACGCGGTCACCGAATCGGCCTCCGGCGTCGACCCCGAAATCTCGCAGGCCAACGCGTGGATCCAGGCGCACCGCATCGCCGCGGTCCGCCGGCTGTCGCCGGCCAAGGTCGATGAGCTGGTCTCCCAGCACACCCACGGCCGCTTCCTCGGCGTGCTCGGCGAGCCTGGCGTCGACGTCCTTCAGCTCAACATCGCCCTCGACAAGGAAGCGCCGATCAAATGACCACCGAGACACAGACCCGTTCGCTGTTCGATCCCGAGATCGTGCGCCCGGCGCTGATCGAGTCCCTCCGCAAGTTGGACCCGAGGGTGCAGGTCAGGAACCCGGTCATGTTCGTGGTCGAGATCGGCGCCGTGATAACGACCGTCGCCTGGCTGATCCAGCTCTTCGGCGGCAAGCCGCTGGGCGGCGGCCACGAGCCCTCCTGGTTCACCTTCAGCGTCACCGTCTGGCTCTGGCTGACGGTCGTCTTCGCCAACCTCGCCGAGGCGCTGGCGGAGGGACGCGGCCGCGCCCAGGCGGCGAGCCTGCGCGCGATGCGGACCGAGACCACGGCGCGCCTGCGCGACGGGGGAGAAAAGGCCGCCTCCGAGCTGGTGCGGGGCGATGTGGTGGTCGTCGAGGCGGGGGAGACGATCCCCGGCGACGGCACCGTGATCGAGGGGATCGCCTCGGTCGACGAGTCGGCGATCACCGGCGAGTCGGCGCCGGTGATCCGCGAGGCAGGCGGCGATAGATCCGCCGTCACCGGCAGCACCAAGGTGCTCTCCGACCGGATCGTGGTCGAGATCACCCAGGAGCCTGGCAAGTCCTTCCTCGACCGGATGATCGCCCTGGTCGAGGGGGCTGAGCGCCGCAAGACCCCCAACGAGATCGCCCTCGGCATCCTCCTCGCCGCCCTCACCCTGATCTTCGTGATCGTCGTCGTCTCGCTGCGCCCCTTCGCGCTGTTCGCCGGCACCCAGCTATCCGAGACGACCCTGATCGCCCTCCTCGTCGCGCTGATCCCGACCACGATCGGCGCCCTGCTCTCGGCGATCGGGATCGCCGGCATGGACCGCCTCGTCCGCCGCAACGTGCTCGCCCTCTCCGGCCGCGCGGTCGAGGCCTCGGGAGACTGCGACGTGCTGCTGCTCGACAAGACCGGGACGATCACCCTGGGAAACCGCGAGGCGACCGAGTTCATCCCGATGCCGGGGGTGAGCGAGGCCGAGCTGGCCGAGGCCGCCCAGATGTCCTCGCTCGCCGACGAGACGCCGGAGGGGCGCTCGATCGTCGTCCTCGCCAAGAGCTTCGGCATCCGCGAGCACGACTTCGCCGGGCACGAGCCGACCTTCGTCCCGTTCACCGCGCAGACCCGGATGAGCGGCGTCGACTTCAACGGCACCCGCCTGCGAAAGGGGGCCGGCGACGCGATCGAGTCATGGGTCGCCGAGGAGGGCGGCCGGGCGCCCGCCGAGCTGCAGGCCGAGCTGGACCGGATCGGCCGCGAGGGCGGCACTCCGCTGGGAGTGGCCCGCAACGAGCATGTGCTGGGAGTCATCTACCTGAAGGACGTCGTCAAGGAAGGGATGCACGCCCGCTTCGACCAGCTGCGGGCGATGGGCATCCGCACGATCATGGTCACCGGCGACAACAAACTCACCGCGGCGAAGATCGCCGAGGAGGCGGGCGTCGACGACTTCCTCGCCGAAGCGACCCCGGAGCGCAAGCTCGAGCTGATCAAGGAGCAGCAGTCCGACGGGCGTCTGATCGCGATGACCGGCGACGGCACCAACGACGCCCCGGCCCTGGCCCAGGCCGACGTCGGCGTGGCGATGAACACCGGCACACAGGCGGCGCGGGAGGCGGGCAACATGGTCGACCTCGACTCCAACCCGACCAAGCTGATCGAGATCGTCGAGGTCGGCAAGCAGCTGCTGATCACCCGCGGCGCCCTCACCACCTTCTCGATCGCCAACGACGTCGCCAAGTACTTCGCGATCCTGCCGGCGATGTTCGCGGCGACCTACGCCCTCGCCGGCCACAGGGGCCCACTCGACGCCCTCAACGTCATGTCGCTGGGCACCCCGGAATCGGCGATCCTCTCCGCGGTGATCTTCAACGCGCTGATCATCCCGCTGCTGATCCCGCTCTCGCTGCGCGGCGTCCGCTACCGGCCGATCGGTGCGACCGGCCTGCTGCGCCGCAACATGCTGATCTACGGGCTCGGTGGGATCGCCGTCCCGTTCATCGGCATCAAGCTGATCGACCTCGTCGTCCACAACCTGCTCGGGGCCTGACGGGAAGGATCGCGTCGAGAAAGACCATGGCCGAGCTGTCGCCAAGCCGGGAGACGAGCGCCGAAGGCGGGCGGCGCCGCGGCCGCTACAAGATCTTCCTCGGCATGGCGGCCGGGGTGGGGAAGACCTACCGGATGCTGCAGGAGGGCCACGCCGAGGCCGATGCCGGTCGCGACGTGGCGATCGGCTACCTGGAGCCCCACGACCGGGAGGAGACGACCGCCCAGGCGCGCGGCCTGGAGACGGTGCCGCGCCGCCGCGTCCCCTACCGCGACGTCGTCGTCGAGGAGATGGACCTGCCGGGCGTGCTGAACCGCGCCCCCGAGCTGGCGCTGATCGACGAGCTCGCCCACACCAACGCCCCCGGCCTCGTCCACGAGAAGCGCTACGAGGACATCGCCGACGTGCTGGAGGCGGGGATCGACGTCTTCTCCACCGTCAACGTCCAGCACCTCGAGTCGCTCAACGACCAGGTCGCCGAGCTGACCGGGGTGAGGGTGCGCGAGACGGTCCCCGACTCGGTGCTCGGCGCCGCCGACGAGGTCGTCCTCATCGACCTCACCCCCGAGGCGCTGGTCGCCCGCCTGCGCGCCGGCAAGGTCTACCCGGGCGAGAACATCGACGCCGCCCTCGGCAACTTCTTCCGCATCGAGAACCTCGCCGCCCTGCGCGAGGTCAGCCTGCGCCAGGTCGCCGAGGACGTCGAGTCAAAGCGCCTCGTCCACAGCGAGACCGAGCCGGTCGGCACCCGCGAGGAGCGAGTCGCGGCCGACGCGCCGAAGGCGGTGGGGGAGAGGCTGCTGGCTCTCGTCCGCCCCCATCCCAGCTCCCAGCGCCTGGTCCGCCGTGCCTGGCGCTCGGCGCAACGTCTCGGCACCGACCTCGACCTGCTCTGGGTGAAGTCGCCGGGGAAGCCGATCCAGGGAGAGGTGGAGCGCCAGGTGACGGCGCTGCGCCAGCTCGCCTCGGTGCTCGGCGCGACGCTGCTGATCGAGGAGCACGACGACATGGTCGCCGCGGTGGCGCGCGTGGTCCGCGAGCGCGGCAGCACCTACATCATGGTCGGCGAGTCCCTGCCCCGCCGCGGCCTGGCCCGCCTGCGCGAGCCGCTCCCGCAGCGGCTGATGCGCGCCACACCGCCCGGAGTCGACGTGCGGATCGTCGCCCATCGCAGCCTCAAGGAGGGCGAGTCGTGATCGAGCACTTCCTCGTCGGCCTCGCCCTCCTGCTCGGCCTCGTCGGTGGCTACCTGATCGCCCGCTCGCGCCGCGGCGGCCGCCGCTCCGAGCGCCCCGAGGCGGTGCACCAGATCCTCCTGCCCTTCACCGGCACCGAGATCTCCCGCCGCGCCCTCGACGCCGC
>DATMRN010000264.1:0-3893 GCA_035566275.1 Solirubrobacterales bacterium
CGTCGCCAGCCTGCGGCAGATGTGGGGGCGGGCGGGGCGCCGCCGCCACGGGCTCGCCGTCTACGTCGCCGGCCAGGACGCGCTCGACCAGTTCTTCTGCCGCCATCCGGAGGAGTTCCTGGAGCGGCCGGTCGAGGCGGCGATCCTCGACCACTCCAACGAGCAGATCGCGGCGCGGCACCTGATCGCGGCGGCCTATGAGCTGCCGCTGAGCGACTCCGACGACGAGGTCTTCGGGCCGGAGTGGCGCGAGCGGGCGGAGCGGCTGCTGGCGGCCGGGGAGCTGCGCCGCGCCGGGGGTCGGCTGCTGCCGCGGCGCAGCGAGTTCGTCGCCGCGAAGATCCCGCTGCGCTCGGCATCGTCGGACTCGGTCGCGGTCGTCGAGCGCGACTCGGGCGAGATGCTTGGCCTGGTCGAGGCGGAGCGCGCCTTCACCACGGTCCACCCCGGCGCCGTCTACCTCCACCTCGGTCGCTTCTATGAGGTCGAGCAGCTCGACATCGGGGGTCGCCGCGCGGTCGTCTCCGGTTTCGACGGCGACTGGTACACGCGCCCCAAGAAGGAGACCGAGATATATATAGAGCGGGCCCGCGAGCAGCGCCAGGCGGCCGGCGTCGAGCTCTGCTTCGGCGAGGTCTCCGTCACCGAGCAGGTGATCGCCTTCCAGCGCGTCTCGATCTCCGACCAGGAGCCGATCGACGTGGTGGCGCTGGAGCTGCCCGAGCAGAGCTTCGTCACCCAGGCGCTCTGGTACGTGCTGCCGGAGCGCCTCAGCGGGGCGCTGCCGCCCGACGCCCTGCTCGGCTCCCTGCACGCGACCGAGCACGGCCAGATCGCGGTGCTGCCGCTGATCGCGATGTGCGACCGCTGGGACATCGGCGGCCTCTCCACCAACGTCCACTTCCAGACCGGCCGCTCGACCATCTTCATCTACGACGGCCACCCCGGCGGCGTCGGCATCGCCCTGCGCGGCTACGAGCAGTTCGAGCGCCTGCTGGGCGACGCCGAGCGCCTGATCGCCGAGTGCCCCTGCGAGTCCGGTTGCCCCTCCTGCGTGCAGAGCCCCAAGTGCGGCAACCTCAACGAACCCCTGCACAAGGCCGGCGCCCTGGAGTTGATGCGAGCAATGAAGGCAACACCCCCAGCCGCCGTGAGACGTGCCTGAGTTTGTCCACCCATAGCGGGGGTTAACTTCAGGCACGTCCCTTGTGACCGGGCCAGAGCTGGCGCAGGGCGAGGATGACGAAGGCGTGGGACCAGGCGAGTGGGGTGGTCGAGCGGGGGATGCCGGTGCGGGCGCCGACGCGCTCGGGGAGGAGGCCGGCCGGGGTGGCGGCGCGGCGCAGGTCGGCGAGCAGTCGAAGCGCCTGACGCCGCTCGCCGAGCGCGGCGAAGCTCCACGCGGTCCAGGCGGTGGGCGCGGTCCAGGGTTCGCCGTCGGGCCAATCTTCGGCAGGGACGATCCCGAACCGGCCCTGGCTCGCAAGCAGCCGCCGCAGCGAGCGGCGGACCAGCGGGAAGAGGGCGGGTCGCGGGAACGGGCGCACCGCCCAGGCGGCGGCCGAGTCGAGCCCGGAGCCGGGGTCGCCCGCCCGGCGCTCCAACCCCCCCGGTATCCCGAATAGGGCGCGAATGCGAGCGGCGCCGACGCCGGAGGCGATCGCGTTGGCGAGGTAGTCGCCGGCTTCGCCCTCCTGGTAGTCGGCCCTGTTGCTCCAGCTCCTCCGGCCGATGCTCTGCGCCGCCCCGCCGCTGTCTCCCCTCGCGCCTGTGGGAGTAGCCGGCAGCCCCGCAGCCCGGGCAGCCGCCTCGACCCATCCCGCCGCATCGCCCTCCGCCCCCCGCCCGCCCACCGGCGTCCCGTCGCCGTGGAAGCGGGCGGCGGACTCGAGGTGCAGCCCGAGCAGGAAGCGGACCACCCGCCGCGCCTCGTCGCGGTAGCCGGCCGAGGCGAGGGCGATCGCCACGGCGCCGGCGTCCCGCGGCCACACGTAGGCCCAGCCGTCCCGGGCCCCGGCGGCGACCGCCCCGCTGCGCCGGTCGGTCAGCGCCCGCAGCACCAGCAGCGACCGCACGTACATCCGCCGCGCCCATCCCGGCGCCCCACTCCCCAGCGCCCGCGCCCGCGCGACCCAGCGCCGGTCGCCGGCGAGCGCTCCGCGAACGATCCGCCGGGCGACGGCGTCGTCGCAGTACATCGCCGGGCGACCTCGAAGCGCATCGTGAACGCGCCCGACCCGGATTGCCGCGGCGCGCGCGCCGCGGACTTGGGTCAGGCAGCCGAGCGATCTCCCGCGGGCGGCGTAGACGATCTCGACGCGGGCGCCATCGATTTGGGCCACGGTCCGCAGCACGTTCGTCCCCCGCAGGTAGGACTGGCGAATCGAGCGAGCACGCCAGAGCGGCAGCGCCGCCCCGCCGCCCACCGACACCCGCGGCACGATCCCGGTGTCGGAGGGCACGCTTCCGGCAGCCTGCCGGTCCGCCGGGTTGTAGATCAACCCCCGCCCTGCCGGCCCGGGGGCCCGCAGGTCGACCACGTCCCCGTAGGAGTCGACCGCCGCCGTAACCCCGCCGCTCCCGACTACCGCCGTCCCCAGGAACGGCGCCGCCAGCCCGGGCAGCGCCGGCGGCGTCCGAGGATCGGCCCCCGACCTCCCGGAGACGGCGACGACCGCCACCGCGACCACGGCGACCAGCCCCAGCACTGCACGAGTCCCGGCCACCCCCCAATGCAATCAGCCAACCCGAGCCGCGGTCGCTAGCCTTCCCGCTGGCACGGCCCCGGCCGCGCATCTGTCCAGGCGAGGTAGCTCAGTTGGTAGAGCACACGACTGAAAATCGTGGTGTCGCCGGTTCGATTCCGGCCCTCGCCATTTCGCTTGTTCCGCAAGACGGGCGGTCATATCCCGACGGTCGAGATCGAGGAACTGATCCGGGCCTAGCCGCTCGGTTCCGCGGCTGCGGTGTTCGCCGGCGGTCCTGAACCAGGAACTCGCCGCTTCCGCCTTCCAGATTCTGGGACTTTTCGAGGCCGCTTCAAGGCCCCGATTCACTTCCCAGAGCGGTTTCACCGCCTACAAGCGCGGCTCCCAGCCGATTCAGGAACGCACTCGTTCTTGACAAGCTGAGAAATATAGAGTCTAATTTCACGCACTGTCAATGTACGCAATAGTTCAGAAGTAGCCCGTAGGGACGGGCAGGGAAGCACCACAGGGAAAACCGAGCCTCGCGGGGCCGCCAGGGAAGCGGCCGGCAGAGGGGCTCACGGGACAAGGAGAGACAGTGATCGCACCGTCTTCGGGACTCGGCTCCGGCCGCCGCCGAATCGTCTGCGCCTTCTCTCCTGGGCCAATCGGCGAAGCCACGAAGACGGCCCCGACCCCCAGGGCCGAGGCCGTCTCTGCGCGCCGCACCTCAGATCGCCAGCGCCATCTCCTCCGGCTCGACCCGGCCTGGGCTTTCGCTCTTGGGTCCCAGGAACTCGACCCGCCCCCGCACCGAGTGCGCCGAGCGCTTCGACCCGTCACGAGCCGTCCACTCCCGGAACACCAACCTGCCGATGACCGCGACCTGGCGGCCTCCGGCGCCCGGGGGGGCTTCCCCGGCTCTCAGGCCAGGGCCGCCCGCGGCTGCTCTACCTCTCCCGCCCCAAGCCGCGCCGCAGTCACCGCGGCCGCAGGCCGATTCGCCCCCGATTCGCCCCATCCAACCTTCCGCACCAGCACCCTCGGCACCACCAAACCCGACTTCACCCACTTCACCGCAGCACCCGCCACGAACCGCAGGGCTCGTGTCGGCCTCATTGAGCAGTCAACCCGGCCGCATGGATTCCCCATCCGGCCGTCGTCAACAAGGCCGGCCGGGCTCCTCCCGGCGGGCGCTACACAAGG
>DATMRN010000265.1:0-12355 GCA_035566275.1 Solirubrobacterales bacterium
CGAGGAGGAGATCCAGGGAATGGTCAGCGACGCCGAGGCCCACGCCGAGGAGGACCGCAGGCAGCGCGAGCTGGCGGAGGCCCGCAACCTCGCCGAGAACGCCGCCTACCAGTCCGAGAAAGCGCTGGAGGACGCCGGCGACAAAGTCGACTCCTCGACGAAGGAGGAGGTCGAGGCGGCGGTCAAGGAGGCGCGCGAGTCGCTGACCTCGGAGAGCGCCGAGGAGATCGCCTCGAAGACCGAGGCGCTGACGGCGGCGATGCAGAAAGCCTCCGAGCAGATCTACGCCGCGACCCAGGAGGAGCAGGCGTCATCTGACGGAGCCTCGGGCGACGGCGACTCCTCCGATGAGGAGGAGGTCGTGGACGCCGAGGTCGTTGACGAGGGCGACGACAAGTGACGTTGCCTCGGGACGACGATTCTTCAGAGCGCTCGGCCGCGGGTCCTGTCACGGGGGATGGGGGGGCGCTGCGGGCGGGGGCGTCCTCGACCCCCCCATCCCCCGCGCCACCCGCGGGAGAGGCGTCGAAAGACGCCGACGCGCGGGAGGTCGAAGCGGACTTCGACCGGCTGCTGGTTGACACACAGCGGGAGCGGGACGAGTACTTGGATCTCGCGAAGAGGACCAAGGCCGACTTCGAGAACTACCGAAGGAGAATGAGCGCCGAGGTTCAAGCCGCCACAGCTCGCGGTAAGGGAGAGCTGATTCGGGATGTGGTGCCGGTGCTCGATGACTTGGAGCGGGCGCTGCAGTCGGCGGGGATCGATCCGGAGGGGGACTCGGCCGATGGGCTGACCCATGGGGTGCTGCTCGTTTTTCGTGGGCTACGGGAGACGCTGGCGCGGAACGGGATCGAGGCGGTTGACCCGATGGGGGAGAAGTTCGATCCCACCTGGCACGAGGCGCTTTCGATGCAGCCGGCCGAGGGGGTCGAGCCCGGCGTGGTCGTCGAGGTGATGCAGAAGGGCTACCGGCTCGGCGAGCAGCTGATCCGGCCCGCACGCGTGGTGGTGAGCGAGTAAGCGAGTGGCCGAGGATCTCTACAAAGTGCTGGGCGTCTCCAAGAAAGCGCCGGACGAGGAGATCAAGAAGGCGTATCGCAAGCTCGCCCGCAAATACCACCCGGACCGCAATCCCGACGATCCGAAAGCCGAGGAGAAGTTCAAGGAGGTCCAGGGGGCCTATGACACGCTCTCGGACTCCGAGAAGCGCAAGGAGTACGACTCGGGCGGGCCGTTCGCAGGATTTGGCGGGGGGGGTGGCCGCGGGCCGTTCGGGCCCGGCGCGGGAGCGGGTGGGCCGCCCGGCGGCTTCAGCGCCGACCTTGGCGACATCTTCTCGACGCTCTTCAACCGGGGAGGTGGCCGGGCGCAGCCGGAGCAGTTGCGCGGGCGCGACCTGGAGACCGAAATCCAGCTCAGCTTCGACCAGGCGGTCAACGGCGCCCAGATCAGCGTCACCGTGCCGAAGGCCGGGCGCTGCCCGACCTGCCATGGCAGCGGCGCCAAGCCAGGGACGAGGCCGACCACCTGCCCGCGCTGCAATGGCCGCGGCATCGACGCTCAGAGCCAGGGCTTCTTCTCGATCAGCCAGCCCTGCCCGCAGTGCGGCGGGGCGGGGCAGGTCATCGAGGACCCCTGCCCCACCTGCGGCGGCTCGGGCCTGACCCAGCAGACGAAGCGCTACAAGGTCAACATCCCCGCCGGGGTCAAGGACGGCACCCGGATCCGTCTCGCCGGCAAGGGCGAGGCCGGGCCGCGCGGCGGGCCGCCGGGCGACCTCTACGTGAGCACCCGCGTCACCCCCTCCCCGGTCTTCAAGCGGCTCGACGACGGCAACCTCGAGGTGACGGTGCCGATCACGATCGCCGAGGCGTTGCGCGGCGGCACGATCGAGGTGCCGACCCTGGACGGGACGAAGAAGATCAAGGTGCCGGCCGGGACTCGGCACGGGACGATCCAGCGGCTGCGCGGCGAGGGCCCGCCGAAACCGAAAGGCCGGGGGCGGGCTGACATCCGCTACCGGCTGGAGATCGAGGTCCCAGAGGATTTGACCAAGCAGCAGGAGGAGGCGGCTGAGAAGCTGGCCGAGGCGTTCAACGGCTCCGACCCCCGCGCGGGGCTGATGCGGGAGGCGGCGCGCTGATGGCGGCGAGCAACGGCCGGCAGCGGGTGAAGGTCACCGTCGAGGAGGGACGGGGCGTCTTCATGATCTCGGTCGCCGCCGAGCTGGCCCACATGCACCCCCAGACCCTGCGGATCTATGAGGCGCGCGGGCTGATCACTCCGCAGCGCTCGCCGAAAAACACGCGGCTGTACTCCCAGCGCGACGTCGAGCGGCTGCGGCGAATCCAGCGAATGACCTCGGAGGAGGGGCTGAACCTGGCCGGGGTCGAGGCGGTGCTGGCGATGGAAGAGCGGGTGGAGAAGATGCGCGCCGAGCTGGCGCGGATGAGACGCCGCGCCGAGGAGCTGCAGCGCCGGATGTGTGAGGAGCGCTGATGGAGCGGAACATGGGCCAGGGGATGCCGGTCGCCGAGGAGGAGCAGCTCGACCCGCTGGAACAGTTCGGCCGCGACCTGACCGCGGAGGCGGAGCAAGGCAAGCTCGACCCGGTGATCGGACGCGACGAGGAGATCCGCCGCGTGATCCAGGTCCTCTCCCGCCGCACCAAGAACAACCCGGTGCTGATCGGCGACCCCGGGGTCGGCAAGACGGCGATCGTCGAGGGGCTGGCACAGCGAATCGTCGACGGCGACGTGCCGGAGAGCCTGCGCGACCGCCGCGTGATCGCGCTCGACATCGGCTCGCTGCTGGCCGGCTCCAAATACCGCGGCGAGTTCGAGGAGAGGTTGAAAGCGGTGCTGAAACGGGTGCAGGAGGCCGAGGGGCAGATCGTCCTCTTCCTCGACGAGCTGCACACGATCGTCGGCGCCGGGGCCGCTGAAGGCGCGGTCGACGCCGCCAACCTGCTGAAGCCGATGCTGGCCCGCGGCGAGCAGCGCGCGGTCGGCGCCACTACCCTCGACGAGTACCGCAAGCAGATCGAGAAGGACGCGGCGCTGGAGCGGCGCTTCCAGCCGGTCCTCGTCGGCGAGCCCGACATCAACGACACGATCGCGATCCTGCGCGGCCTGAAGGAGCGCTACGAGGTCCACCACGGCGTGCGGATCTCCGACTCGGCGATCGTCGCGGCCGCGACCCTCTCGGAGCGCTACATCGCCGACCGCTTCCTTCCCGACAAGGCGATCGACCTGATCGACGAGGCCGCCTCGCGGCTGAAGATCGAGATCGACTCGATGCCGACCGAGATCGACGAGGTCGAGCGGCGCATCCAGCAGCTGGAGATCGAGCGCGAGGCGCTGAAGAAGGAGAAGGACGACGCCTCGAAGGCGCGGCTGGAGGCGATCGAGTCCGAGCTGGCAGAGCTGCGCGAGCGCTCCGGCGAGATGAAGGCGCGCTGGCAGAGCGAGAAGGAGGCGATCGACGCGATCAAGGCGGCGAAGGCGCGGCTGGAGGAGGCCAATCGCGAGGCGGAGCGGGCCGAGCGCGATGCCGACCTGGAGCGGGCGGCGAAGCTGCGCTACGGGGAGATCCCGGAGCTGTCGAAAATTGTGGGCGAGGGGGAGGCGCGGCTGGCAGAGCTGCACGCCAAGGGCGGCACGATGCTGACCGAGGAGGTGACCGAGGAGGACGTGGCGCAGGTGGTCGCCAAATGGACCGGGATCCCGGTCAGCCGCCTGATGGAGGGCGAGGTCGAAAAGCTGATCCAGATGGAGGAGCGCCTCCACGAGCGGGTGATCGGCCAGGACGAGGCGATCGCCGCTGTCTCCAACGCGCTGCGCCGCTCCCGCGCCGGGCTCTCGGACCCGAACCGGCCGATCGGCAGCTTCCTCTTCCTCGGGCCGACGGGGGTGGGCAAGACCGAGCTGGCGAAAGCGCTGACGGAGCTGATGTTCGACTCCGAGCAGGCGATCGTCCGCCTCGACATGTCCGAGTACATGGAGAAGCACACGGTGGCGCGGCTGATCGGCGCCCCGCCCGGCTACGTCGGCTACGAGGAGGGTGGGCAGCTGACCGAGGCGGTGCGACGCCGCCCCTACGCGGTGGTGCTGCTCGACGAGATCGAGAAGGCGCACCCCGACGTCTTCAACACGCTGCTGCAGATCATGGACGACGGGCGGCTGACCGATGGCCAGGGGCGGACGATCTCCTTCACCAACACCGTCCTGATCATGACCTCCAACGTCGGCAGCGACCGGATCGTCGGCGAGTCGGTCGGCGAGAAGATCCGCGAGCAGATCGAAGAGGTCTTGGCGACGACGTTCAAGCCGGAGTTCCTCAACCGGATCGACGACACGGTGATCTTCCACCGGCTCTCCAAGGAGGACATCGGCCGCATCGTCGAGCTCCAGGTGCGGCAGCTGATCGGGCGGGTGCGGGAGCGGGGGATCGAGGTCGAGCTGAGCGACGACGCGCGGACGCTGCTCGGTAACCTCGGCTACGACCCAACCTACGGCGCCCGGCCGCTGAAGCGGGTGATCCAGAAACAACTCGTTGACAAATTGGCGCTGAAAATCCTCGAAGGTGAGTTCAGCGAAGGCGATGTCGTTAAAGTTGATGTAGATAGTGGAGAATTGGTGTTCGGCGTGCACGCTCAAGTCGTCTGAGTCACACTCCGACCTATAGCCAGCTGGCCGATTCCGGAAAACCGATCGATGTCGTCACAGACCCACCCGCCCACGCGGCTGCGCTCATCCCTCGCCAATGCGGCGCTGGCGGTCGAGGAGCGCGTCGTCTGGAGTGCGGGCGATGCGGTCAGGAGCGCCGCCGACGCCGTCAAGTGGCCGTTCGAACGAGCCGCCTGGGCGATCGAGCGGGGCCTGATCTGGCCGCTCCAGGAGCGGTTTGCCGACTGGGACGGGGCGCTGCACGCGGTCGCGGTCGCGGCCGTCGCCCTCGCCGCGGTCGGCGCCGGGGTGGCGGGGCTTCTCTGGGTGACGCCGGGCGGCGGCGGCAACTCGGCGGCTCCGCAGGCGGCGGGCGGCGCCGCGATCGCCGCCAAGCCTTCGCCGCACATCACCCCGGCCCAGCCGGCCGCCCCCCTCCTCCACGGCGTCGCTCCGGTGTTCGCGCCGGCGGCGGGCGGCGGTGCAGCAAAAGTTGCGGGCAAGGAAGCGGTGCGGGCACGGTCCTCAACCGGCTCCGCCAAGGGCGGAGGCGCCTCGACCTCCTCAGCCGCAGGGTTGGTGGGGAAGCCCGCGGGCCCGGCCGCGCTGGGGGTCGCGCGGCAGTTCTCCGACGCCTTCGTCCTCTATGAGACCGGGCAGGGCGGCGCCCCGGTGCGCGCCGCGTTCGGCGCGACGGCGACACCGGCGCTCGCCCACTCGCTGCTGCGGCGCCCGCCCCGCCTGCCGGCCAACGTCAAGGTCCCGAAGGCGAAGGTGCTGAACGTCGTGGCCGGCCCGTCGAGCGGCGGCGTCTACACGGTCAGCGTCTCCCTGCTGCGAGTCGGGCTGACCAGCGAGCTGCGGCTCGAGATGGAAAAGGCCAAGCACGGCAAGTGGCACGTGACGGAAGTCCTGGGCTGAGGATGGGAAGGCTTCGCGACACCCTCGCCGCCGCCGCGATCTTCGCGGTGCTGGCGGCGCCGGTGGCCTCGGCCGCCGAAGCGCCGTCCTCCTCGACCCCCACCACGGGGACGCCGCCTGCGCCGGCGAGCACGACGACCACTCCGGCGCCGGTCGTGCAGGGCAGCACGCTGGAAGCGCCACCGGCCGTCGCCAAGCCGTCGAAGCCGGCGGGCAGCGGCGGCACCTCGGCGGGCAGCGGCAAGAAGGGGGCGAAGACCAAAGCCTCCGCGCCGGTCGCGAAGCCCGCGCCCAGCGCCGCGCCGGCTCCCGGCCCGAGCCCCGCGCAAACGCTCACGATCCCCTCTGTCCCCTCGTCGACCTGCGCGGCAGCCGGGGTCCCGCCGATCCTGGTGCCAATCTACGAGCGAGCAGCGGCCGCCTACGGCCTCGGCCCCCAGGGGCCCGCGGTGCTGGCCGGGATCAACGAGGTCGAGACCGCCTTCGGCACCAATCTCAACGTCTCCTCCGCCGGCGCCGTCGGCTGGATGCAGTTCATGCCCTCGACCTGGGAAACCTACGGGGTCGACGCCAACGGCGACGGGGTGAAGAACCCCTACAACCCCGAAGACGCGATCTTCGCCGCCGCCCGCTACCTCAGCGCGGCCGGGATGCCGTCCAACACCTACGACGCGATCCTCGCCTACAACCACGCCGACTGGTACGTCGCCGAGGTGCTGGCCAACGCGAACTGCTACGCGCCAGTCTTCGGGAGTGCGTCGACCGGCCTCTCCGCCGCGCCGCCGAAGCTGCAGATGCTGAGCTGCCGCCCCGCTGCCGCCCACCGCCGCGAAGTGCCGGCCCAATACCTCAGCGCCTTCGAGGACGCCGCCGCCCGCTACGGCCTCGGCCGCCGCGGCGTCTGGGCGCTGGCTGCGATCGCGCGGCTCGAGTCGAACTTCGGCCGCGGGATGGACAGGCGCGAACTCAACCGCGCCGGCCCGCTCGGCCTCGAACCCAACGAGTGGAAGCAGTACGCGGTCGACGGCAACGGCGACGGGCGCATTCGCCATTCCAACCCCGCCGACTCCGCCGCCACCCTGGCCCGGCTGATCTGGTCGCGCGGCAGCCTCCGCGCCGGCGTCTTCGCCCACAACCAGGCCGAGTGGTACGTACAGGCGGTGCTGGGCGAAGCCAACCGCATGCAGGGCCGCTGCAAGGTCACCTACACCGACTGGTCGATCGCGCTGCCCGCGGCGGCCGGCAGCTACGTCAACCCCTTCGGGCTCAGCTCCAACCTGGTGACCGGGCGGGTCGACCAGGGAGTCGACTTCACCGGCAGCGGGCCGATCGTCGCGATCGGCGACGCCAAGATCCTCAGCGTCGGCGCGCCCGGCTGGCCGGAAGGCGGCGGCGTCCTCTACCAGCTCCTCGGCGGGCCCCTCAAGGGCCAGGTGGTCTTCGTCTACGAGGGAGTCGACGCGACCGTGCAGGCCGGCCAGACGGTCAAGGCCGGACAGCAGATCGCGACCTTCCGGCCCGGTGGCTCGATCGAGATCGGCTTCGCCGACGCCGCGGGGGTGCCGCTCAGCCACACCGAATACTACGAGGGCAAGGTCACCGCATATGGCCTGCAGATGCTCTCGTTGCTCCAGGCCATCGGGGTCTGAGGGCCGCACCGCCCGGCTCTGGCAGGCTCGCGCCTCCTCGCGTAACGTAGTGGGCGAACCCCGCGAGAGGAGAGACATGCCCACCTATGTGATGCTCACCAATCTCACCGCCGATGGCGTCCGCACGCTGAAGAACAACCCCGGGCGGGTCGCCGAGGTCAACAAGGAGGTCGAGCAGATCGGCGCCAAGGTCGTGGCGCAGTACGCGACGCTCGGCCAGTACGACTTCGTCACGATCGTCGAGGCGCCGGACGAGAAGACGATGGCCAAGGTCTCGGTCGAGCTGGGCTCGCGCGGGACGATGACGAGCCAGACGTTGACCGCGCTCCCGTCGGACCAGCTGGCCGACGCGCTGTAGGAGCAGAGCTTGAAGGTCCTGGTCGTCGGGGGGGGCGGGCGCGAGCACGCGATCGTGCGGGCGCTCGGGCGCTCCCCCCACTCCCCCGAGCTGCTCTGCGCCCCCGGCAACGCCGGGATCGCCGCCGACGCGGAGTGCCTGCCGCAGGTCGGCGCCGAGGACATCGAGGCGATCGTCGCCGTGGCGAAGGAGCGCGGGATCGGCCTCGTCGTGGTCGGGCCGGAGGCGGCGCTGGTCGCCGGGGTCGTCGACGCGCTGGAGGAGGCCGGCGTGGCGGCCTTCGGGCCGAGCGCCGCCGCCGCCGAGCTGGAGGGATCGAAGGCCTTCGCCAAGGAGCTGATGAAGGAGGCCGACGTCCCGACCTCCTCCCACGTCCTGCTGCGCAGCCGCGAGGAGGCCGTCGAGCACCTCGCCTGCGCCTCCTACCCGGCGGTGCTGAAGGCCGACGGGCTGGCGGCCGGCAAGGGCGTGATCGTCTGCGCCTCGGAGGCCGAGGCGCAGGCCGCGGCCGACGTCTTCTTCACCGAGCGGCGCTTCGGCGCCAATATGGCCGTGGTGCTGGAGGAGTTCCTCGAGGGCGATGAGCTCTCGCTGCTCGCCCTCTGTGACGGTGAGAACGTCGTGCCGCTGGCGCCGGCCCAGGACTACAAGCGGATCTTCGACGGCGACGAGGGGCCGAACACCGGCGGGATGGGCAGCTACTCGCCGGTTCCCGGCTTCGGGCCGGCCGAGGTCGAGGAGATCGTCGACGCCGTGCACCGGCCGATCGTCGCCGCGATGGCGCGGCGCGGGCGGCCCTTCCACGGCGTCCTCTACGCGGGGCTGATGATCGGCCCCGCCGGCCCGAAGGTGCTCGAGTTCAACGCCCGCTTCGGCGATCCCGAGACCCAGGCGGTGCTGCCGCGGCTGCGCTCCGACCTCCTCGACCTCTGCCTTGCCGCGCGCGAGCCGGGCGGGCTGGCCGGTGCGGCGGCGGAGTTCGGCGGGGACTGGGCGGTGACACTCGTGCTCGCCTCGGCCGGCTACCCGGAGTCCTCCTCGGAGGGGGACGTCATCCACGGTCTCGACGCCGCCGCCGAGCTGGCGGAGGTCACCCACGCCGGCACGGCGGAGCGCGACGGCGAGATCGTCACCGCGGGTGGCCGCGTCCTCAACCTGACGGCCCTCGGCGCGACCCCCGCCGAGGCGAGCGATCGCGCGTACGATGCGGCGAGCCGGGTCTCCTTCGACGGAATGCAGATCCGCACCGACATCGCCGCCCGCGCGGTCGAGCGGGTTCCCAGCCAGTCCACCTAGAGAGGAAGCATGAGCGAGATCTCAGAGGAGCCGCAGCCGAGCACGACGACGATGCCCGCGGTCGAAGAGGCGTTCGAGGAAATCGACGTCGCTGAGCCCCTGGTCGGGATCATCATGGGCTCGAAGAGCGACAAGCCGAAGATGCAGCCGGCCGGCGCCGCGCTCGAGGACGCCGGCATCAGCTACGAGGTGCGGGTGATGAGCGCCCACCGCGACCCGGAATTGGTCAGCGAGTACTGCACGAACGCGCGGATGCGGGGGCTGAGGGTGATCATCGCCGGAGCCGGGATGTCGGCGGCCCTGCCCGGTGTAGCCGCCGCTCACACCGACCTGCCGGTGATCGGCGTGCCGATCCTCGGCAAGGCCCTCGGCGGCCTCGACGCCCTCCTCTCCGCGGTGCAGATGCCGCCCGGGGTCCCGGTCGCGTGCGTGGCGATCGACGGGGCCAAGAACGCGGGGATCCTCGCCGCCCGGATAATCAACGCTTGATCCCTCGATACACGCGACAAGAGATCGGGGCCGTTTGGACCCCGCAGCGCAAGATGGAGTGCTGGCTCGAGGTGGAGCTGGCGGCGACGGAGGCCTGGGCCGAGGAGGGAATCGTCCCCAAGGAGGCTGCCGAGGCGGCGCGGGCAAGCGCCGCCTTCACGGTCGAGGCGGTCGAGGAGCGCGAGCGGGTGACCGACCACGACGTCGCCGCCTTCGTCGACGTCGTCTCCGAGTCGGTCGGGGAGCACGGCCGCTGGGTCCACTACGGCCTCACCTCCTCCGACGTGCTCGACACGGCGCTGGCGCTGCAGCTGCGCCAGGCGGGGGAGATCGTGCTGGCGAGCGCGCGCGCCTACCGAGACGCTCTGGTCGAGCGGGCGCTGGAGCACCGCGACACCCTCTGCGTCGGCCGCACCCACGGCGTCCATGCCGAGCCGACCACCTTCGGCCTGCGGCTGGCGGGCTTCGCCTTCGAGGCCGACCGCAACCTCGGCCGCCTCGCCAACGCCTTCGACCAGCTCGCCTTCGGCAAGCTCTCCGGCGCGGTCGGAACCTACGCCTCCGTCCCCCCGGCGGTCGAGGCACGGGTTATGGAGCGGCTGGGATTGAAGCGCGAGGACGCCGCCACCCAGGTCATCCCGCGCGACCGCCACGCGGTCCTGACCTCGCGGATCGCGATCGCCGGCGCCGGCTTGGAGCGCTTCGCGACCGAGATCCGCAACCTGCAGAGGACCGAGGTCCGCGAGGTCGAGGAGCCGTTCGGGACCGGCCAGAAGGGATCGTCGGCAATGCCCCACAAGCGCAACCCGATCCGCACCGAGCGGATCGTCGGCCTCGCCCGCGTCCTGCGCGGCTACGCTCAGACCGGCCTCGAGAACGTAGCCCTCTGGCACGAGCGCGACATCTCCCACTCCGGCGCCGAGCGGGTGATCCTGCCCGACGCGACGATCCTGCTCGACTACATGCAGCACTTGGGGGCCGGTGTCGCGTCCGGGATGACCGTGCGCACCGAGCGGATGCAGGAGAACCTGGGGCTGACCCATGGCGCCCTCTTCAGCCAGCGGGCGCTGACCGCGCTGGTCGAGTCGGGAATGACCCGCGACGACGCCTACCGCGTCGTCCAGGAGAACGCTCAGCGCGCCTGGGACACGGGAACCGAGTTCCGCGACCTGCTCGCCGAGGCAGCTCCCGACCTCGACCTCGACGCCGTCTTCGACTACGACGCCTACCTCACCCACGTCCCCGAGGTCCTCGAGCGCCTCGAAGCCCTGCGCGGCTGAGGTAGTCTCGCTCCCTTGATCCTCTACACCTGTGGACAGAAGACTCATGGGCCCCGCTTTGCGCATCCGTGCGCGAAGGCGGGAAAGGCGCTCGACGCAGCCGGATACGAGTACGAGCTGAAGGTCGTCGGCGGCTACCGGCTGATGCCGTGGACCTGGGGCAGTCGCGACGAGGAGCGGGCCGAGGTGAAGGAGCTGAGCGGCACCAACGAGGTGCCGATCCTCGTCCTCGACGACGGCGAGGTGATCTCGGGCTCCGGCACGATCGCCCGCTGGGCGCACGAGCACCCGGCGGCTCGAGCCGCCGCCCAGGGTCAGGCTTAAGCGGCGACGAGGTCACGCTCGCGCGCCGGGCGGCGCGCGGTGACGACGACCGGGGTGCCGTCGCGCGGAGAGAGCGTGATGTTGCGGCGGCCGACCCGCTCAGGCGCCGGGCTGGCCTTGTGCAGGTCGCAGCGGGTCAGCACCTCGCTCAGCATGATCCGCATCTCGAACTCGGCGAAGGAGGCGCCGAGGCAGCGGCGGATGCCGCCGCCGTAGGGGATCCAGGCGTAGGTGTCCGGCGCCTCCTCGAGGAAGCGCTCCGGGCGGAAGGCGAAGGGCTCGGGGTAGATGTCGGCGCGGGTGTGGGTGAGCCAGATCGCCGGGGTGACATCGGTGCCGGCGGGCAGCGTCAGGCCGTCCACGCTCAGCTCCTTGGCCAGGCGGCGGCCGGCGAGCGGGATCACCGGGCGCAGGCGCAGGGACTCGGCGATCGTCGCGCGCAGGTACTCGTCGCTCCCCTCCTCCAGCGAATCGCGCAGCCGTTGCAGCGGCTCGTTGTGGCGGAGCAGCAGGTCGAAGGTCCAGGCCAGCGCCGTCGCGGTCGTCTCGTGGCCGGCCAGCAGCAGCGTCATCAGCTGGTCGCGCAGCTCCGTGTCGGTCATCGCCTCGCCGTCCTCGAAGCGGGCCAGCATCAGCGCCGAGAGGATGTCGCCGCGGTCCTCGAGGCCCGGGTCGGAGCGGCGCTCGCCGATCTCCGCGTAGAGCAGCTCGTCGACCGCCTTCAGCTGGCCCTCGAACTTGGCCCACGGCCCGCGCCGGTCGAAGCGCTGAGTGGCGATGCGGATCAGCTGCGCCGTCGGCGAGGCGGTCTCCGTCAGCACCTTGCCGAGCATGTCGCGCAGCCGCTCCAGCCGCGGCCCGTCGGAGACGCCGAAGACGACCCGCAGGATCACCTCCAGGGTCACCGCCTGCATCCGCGAATGGATCGGGAACTCCTCGCCGAGCGGCCAGGAGTCGATCTCGGCGCTGACGATCTCCTCAACCACCGGCTGGTAGGAGCGCATCCGCTCGCCATGGAAGGCCGGCAGCATCAGCTTGCGGCGGGCGAGGTGGTCGCTGCCCTCCAGCAGCAGGACCGAGCGGGAGCCCATGATCGGCTCCAGCACGATGTTGCGCCCGGGCGGCAGGCCGTTCTCGCGCTCCGTGTATAGGGCCTTGATCGCCTCGGGGTCGGAGATCATCACCATCGGCGATTTGAAGCCGAGGAATTTGACGCTGAAGGAGTTGCCGAACTTCTTGCGGGACTCGTCCATGAAGGGGAGGGGGCGGAAGCCCCAGCGGAGGGTCTGGACGAGAGGCGAGCTGGCGGGTCCGGGGGGCAGTGTCACGGCGCAAAGCATCGCAGACGGCAGCTAGCATCGGAGCTGT